>NYTD01000068.1 GCA_002683315.1 Deltaproteobacteria bacterium
CCTGGTATTTATCCCTTATTCTTCTGTGGTATCCCTGAGAATGAACCAACATGTGTTCCATATCGTGGTGTCGATGACATTGTAGAAGGCTCCACATCATATACACAAGGCCCATCAAGCAGTGATTCTGATGGGGACGGTGTCGATGATGGTAGCGATAATTGTCCGAATATCTTCAATCCTACACGACCATTGGATATGGGCGGGCAATCTGATTTTGATGAAGATGGTGTTGGAGATGTTTGTGATCCATGTCCATTGGATCCTGACACCACTGAGTGCGAAAGCTTTGACCCCAATGATTTGGATAGAGATGGGATTCAAGATGATGAAGACAATTGTCTAGGGCTCAGTAATCCAGATCAAGCCGATACAGATGGCGATGGATTTGGTGATGCATGCGATGAATTCCCCAATGACAATACCGAACATCAAGACAGTGACGGAGATGGAATTGGAGACAACATTGACAATTGTTTGGAGACGGAAAATACAAGCCAAGTCGATACCGATGGAGACGGCCTTGGAGATGCATGTGATGAATGTCCGGATATAGCAACAGGAAATCATAGCCCTCCTTACTCCATATATGATCTCCAAAACTCATGCAGTAGCAATCATCCTCCAGAGGAAACCATCGTAACGGTTAACTGCTCTGTTACTGCAATTAAGACCAAATTGCAAAGCAATGGACAGTTTGATTACGAGACCTTTTGGTGTCAAGAACGCGAAGGAACGTCTCACTCAGGCATTTATGTTTTTTCAAAAAGCGAAGAAGGTTCTGTTGCACTCGGAAATGATGTTCAAGTACAAGGAACCTACGAAGAATACTATGATCTCGCAGAGTTAACCAATGTGACCATTACAGTAACAGATGCAAACGGTACAATGATTGAGCCAATTGTACTAGACCCAACCAATATACCAGACCCTGAAATCTATGAAGGAATGTTTATTCGTTTCGAAAATGTATCTGTTACTGCAGAAAATGCTGATTCTAATGGTGATTATGACGAGTTTGCGGTCACTGGAGGGTTTCGCGTCGACGATTTTATATGGGAAGGCATGGACAACAACTATCCGGTCGGAACCACGTTTACCTCCATCACCGGAATGATGCATTATTCATATTTACATTACAAACTCATACCGCGAAATGAAAACGATGTAATCTCCCCATAGTGCGGTCCATGTTGAAGAGATGAAGAGTACAACGTATTTCTTTTTTTTACTATTTCTCTCGTCTTTTCTCTCCACATTTTTCCATTTCGGTTTTACTCGTACTATTCGATACGTGATCAGAATACGCTTGCGATATTTCACGTGTGTGACAAAAAAAAATATGGTGTGTACGCATCTACTGGATGGATAATTTTGAGATATGGAATAATGGATTGATTCGATAGCCGTTGGTGTTTTTTGTAAAACCCAACCCTCATCAAAAGGAGCTAGAAATCATATGAACGTTCAAGAGATCTCTGAAAGATACAAATCCCAATGGCTGAAGAAGGAAGAACAGGGAGAGCAAGAAGTACACAGGGTGATTGCTTTTTATGGAGATTTATTGCCAGAAGAGTCTCTTATCCAAGCTTCTTTGTCAAGCCTCCTCGTCTCGTACAAGCTTGATTTGGACAAAGTGCAGATTTATGATGTGCTTATCAGTCGAGACAGTTCCAATTATGGTATGCTGGATTGTTTTCTTTTTGGTCGTGTCGGACTTTTGGCCAAAGAAATCAATGGGGAGCAAAAGTGGATATACATATTGGAAAAAGGTTGGGAGCCCTATATTGATGAGAATCATTCATACATCAACGCTTGTTTTCAAGAACACAAAAAAATCCATCGCAATCTTTTGTGTACAAAGGCAACAATGTTGTTGTCTGTAGATCCAAGCATAGATGCAGACGAAAAACAAGCCGATGGTTGGGTGAAACAAAAAGGACTGAGGAATATTTTGAAGGTAATTCAACATCAAATTTCTCTGATTTGTCATCTTGAAACAGAGATTCCTTTGGCTGATAACCCCTATATTCTACAGCTGGGTTCTCAAGTTCATTGAAGCAAGAGGGTCGAATTTAGACCAAACTCACAACAGTATTGTAACAGATAAAAGTCAGCCAATGAAGCCTCTTGGTACATTTAAGATGTCGTGGTCTCATTTCCAAACTTCTGGACTATGTTCCCTTGTTCTGTTGATCGGAAGAAAGTCATTTTTGTTTCGTTTTTGTTTGTATATTGTCAATTGGGCATGAATCGATATTTCCCAGAGCGATTCGTGTTGTTTGTAAGAAAACCCCCTTTCTGTTTTTCTTGATATTGCCCAAAACAGTTACGGTTTTTCCGACCCATTGTGATAATTCTGTTTTTTTTTCCGGTGGTTGAAAACTGTTTTTGGAAAGGAAGACACTGACTTCTTGTCCATCTTGGAGAAGAAGTGTGGCTTTGTCTTCGAAAGACGATTCTACTTCCACTTTTTGTATGTTTCCAACACAGTGGACCCACATATGCACCCGTTGCTCCAGATCTTGTATGGTGAATGCTTTTGGTGGAATGGGAATGGTTTTTGGAATTGTAGAAAATGGTGTTTCTCCTGATGCAAGAGAGATTTCTTCCACTTCAAAATGTCTACCCATAACAGTTTGCACATATGGAGAGCTGGTATATGGCCTACCTTTGATCCGAACACGTTTGCCTGAAAATTTGTATTCATCGACAATTGGACGATAGGAGCGAATCCAAGTAGCGCCAGAATCCAGTAAAAGAATGACTGCTTGAAGACGCTTTCCACCTGCGATAGGGGTGATAATATAACGAACTTCCATATCGACAGGGGCTTCATATATTGGTGCATATATGTCGATATCTGAGTCAATATCCCATGTGTTTTTATTCTCTTTTGAAGACATATAGACTCCTATATATTGTCTTGTGGGTGTATGAGATACAACGGTTTGTAATTATTCACAGCCGATAAAAGGAGAATTTATCCGGCCTGCATATCCAGTCGAATCGATAATGAAACATTGCTGCTGCATATTTTTTTACGCCTCCGTAGATTTATGTGTTGAGTAGTGACACAAAGGATGGACGAACTACGCGCCGCATACCTTGTTCGATTGCTTTATTGACATGCTTTCGGCTACACAATCCAAGCGTGAGAAGAGGAACTTCTGGAAAGTCAGCGGAACCAATATTCGGTTCTTCCATCATGATCTCACGAAGACGGTTACGAACATCTTCACCTCCCACATCAATGCACCATCGTAATGTTTTCCATGCGAGCTCAGCATGTCGTGATTCATCACGAATCACACCCTCAAGGAATAGCTGGATTGCAGGATCTGTTGTTGCTTTGCGCTGTTCAGCTGCAATGAGTACAGCAAGTGTTTCGTTAATAGCGGCTTCGCGAGCAACGGTCTCAGCCAATTCGATAAGATTTTTAGAAAGAGTCAACTCCATGGGCATTGAGCTCGGTTCTCTTGTTTCTCCCAGAAGATCCGCAGCCAGTGAAAACGCTTGTTTTGCATGGCGCAATTCGTCGGTGATGGCTTCATGGGCAAGTTCAAGCAGCTCCACAGGAGCACCAAACTTCATCAATTCTAGAGAAAAATGATGAAATGCCGCGACAGAAGCATGTTCCATAAGCGCATTTCTTAGATAAAAATTTCCTGCTATTTTTCTTTGAGACACAGACAAACCTTCGACTTTCACTCTTATTGTATGCTTTTGCCAATCTTGAGTTGAAGTCATCTTGCTCTTCGCGCTGATTTGTTCCCCATCGCGCAGCATGGGTCGACCAACGGACATGCACCAATCTGGTATGGGGCCAGGCTCATAATTTCCTTTGTAGGTACAATGGTCACCTTCGGGATCTTCATTGGGGTCATCCGAGATAGGGCCATCGATGTAGTGAGGGTAGTCGTATCTTTGAATCAATTCCGTTACTTCAATAAAACGCTGGCCACTGCAATTAAACTCTTGTTCCGGTAAATTCTCATTTACATCATTAAGAGAAGGACAATCTGCATCTTCTTCAATATTGAGGTAATACGTTCCTTCTTCCATTGATATTTCAAATTCGACTCCTGTATCGGTTTGTTTTTCTCCACATGCATTGAGAAGTAGCGGTGCGAGTACGATGATAAGATGGTTCTGTAAAAGCTGTTGTGTCTTGGTCATATTTGATCCGTTTAGAAGTGGTTTTTATATGAGGATAGCAGATCATAAAATAAAATTACATGGAGACGTACTTTCTAATCTCCTAAAATCAGTGATTTTAACGTCAAAAAAATCCATCCAAACAAATCGGAGTATTATTTTTCTTGCACCAAATCTCACGACAAGAAAAAAACAAAATAAAAGCAAAATTAGGGTAATTTGAGCATTCCAAAAACCACAAATATTCGTTCGTGTGATTTTGGGTTTTTCTTGTCGCCATCATGATGACAATATTATTCTTCACGTGACAATATTGAATTAGAATATTTCGTAATCTGATTTGCGATACATAATGAGAAGTTCATACATATACATGTAGATGTTGTGTACCTTTTGGAGAAAAATCAATGCCAAAGCAAATCGAGTCGAATTCCCTAGAAAAACCCAAATTACGCGGATTTCTCCATCAATACGCTTTTTTCTTTTTTTTTCCTTTGGAAATCTGGCTGATGACTCTTGCAGAGGGACAAACAGAGGTAGTGGTAACGCTCATATATTGTCTTGGTCTGAGTTCGCTTCTTGCTACAAGTGCCCTCTATCATAGAATCAATTGGGCAGATAAACAGCGAGAGAGAATGCGTAAACTAGATCATACAATGATATTTGTTCAGATTGCCACCTCTTATACGCCTTTTGGTGTTCTGGCATTCTCGGGACTCAAAAATCAAATCGTTCTCTCTATCTTGTGGATTTCGGTTGTCGTAGGGTTCATGATCAATATGATTTGGGGAGCTGCTCCCAAATGGGTTTCTGCGCTTCTATATGTATCTGTCGGTTGGACGGTAGTGGTGATGTTTCCAGAATTTTATCAATATACCGGATCGACCATATTCTATTTGATGCTCTTTGGAGGGATTTCCTACACGATAGGGGCTATGTTTTATGCTGCGAAACGCCCCGATCTAAAACCTGGGATTTTTGGCTATCATGAGCTTTTTCATAGTTTTGTTATTCTTGGGGCAGGATTGCATTACGCTTCCATTTACATGCTTATTACATCTGTATAGCTATAAATGAAAAGCCCACGACAAAAACCTTTAACTGTGATAGAAATTCCTGTAGAACGGATTTGGTGAAAGTATTGAATACGGTTGCTAGCAACATGTTGATTCCTCTTTGGGATTTCGCTAGATCCATACTTTTGGAGATATAATAGGGTAGTGATGACGATTGTACGCTTATCTTTTACTTTTATTTACGCCCAATCATTCTTAATTTTAGCGTACGATACAATAATTGTCCCCTTTCTGTTCCCAAAGATATTTCATGAGAAATATGATTTTTGGAAAGCGTGTATAATGGGTCACTGTACAAGGTTTTGGTATATCCATTCATCGATATCGAAACGTTTATTGAATTCAAACTTCTAATCATGAGAACACGATTACATGTACATGATGTGCAATGATATTGGTATTATGGACTGTCTACTGGCAGTCGAATTCAGAATAGACTTCTGTCGTACTATTCTCATTTATTATTTTTGTTTCTAATAACGCTCCATATTGATTATATATGTAGTAACCGCCGTTTTCCGATTGCATGGTATTTCCATCCCATTGATGATCAATAACAATTCCATCAGTGGTGGTACGAATGGTTTTGCACCAGTAGTTGTCACAATCATACTCATATAAATATTCTGTATCATCATTGTAGCCAACTGTTTTGGTAACATAGCCCATATCATTGTATTCACTGTATCCGTTATCGGACTCTTGTCTATTTCCTTCCCAGCTATAGTTTGTCACGATATCATCTATTGTTGTATCATCATAGTCGATTTCGAACCGACGTACTTTACACCAATCAGCTTCAATATATTCTGTATAGTTACTGTATGAGTAGCCTGTTGTGTAGTTTATACGTAGTTCTTCTGCACATTTGTTATGATTCAGTTGGATATGCCCAGTATATAAGGTTGTGGAATTCATGGTGTTATACCAGATAAGCTCTGCTCTTTGGTTGTTCCAGGTATATTCGCCATCATATTCGTAGAGTATTTCTTGATCGGAGGCTGAATATGATGCTTGGTGACTGGATAGCAGATAGCAGTAGACAGAATCGAGATCTTCCTCATTCGTATTCTGTTCTTTCTCTTGTATACTGTCACCAATACCCAAACAACCGATTTGAAACAAAACCCAGATCATGTTTATCTCCTCTATTAATGAATGACGCTGCCTTTATACTTCATTAGTAGTATAAAGGCATATTTTTATGTAGCTATAATCATGTTGTGGCAATCCAATTGTAATGTACCGAAACAAAAAAATGTGCGTTGTTTTGACGGCGATTCTACAGTGGGTGATGATAGAATAAGTGTATTAGAGTCATTTTGATATCATCGTAGTTTTTTCTTGTTGTACAAAAATAAGGGTTTGTCGATATCGTAATTCGTATAGAACAAGCCGTTGATAAGGCTTTGATTCCTCTATGAAACCATTTTAGGCTTTCAGTTTCTCAATCGATGATTGATCGAGATCAGTGGTATGAAAAAGGTTTTTGAACCTAGTAGGTATCTCCGTGTGGCTTCCTTAGGGACATTGCAAGAGTAATATTTATTGGATTCTCTGATTCTGAGATTTGATTTTTTTATACAGTTGTACCGGTATTATAATCAATTGTAAAAGGTAAATGGACAGGATTGATACTTTTGAATTATGACGATTCAGATGTACATCTAATATTTGGTTTTATGAAGATTCATTCTCTTTGATTCACGATGGTTGTCCATCATCCAATTACATAATGAGGAATATATGAAGATAATTATTTTTTGGCTATTGGGGTGTGCAACCAAGTCGAATATTTCTAAGAAGCAAGACTCTTGTGGGAATCTATCTGATGCACTCGATAAAGTAGCACAGGCAGAAGATCCACATAAGTATGCGCAAGAAAATAATCTTTTGGTCAATGAGGGATTGATTCGTGTCATGCTTACACTGAAAGATGGTGCTGAGGTTTTTTGGGTTTCGCCCATCGAAACAGAGCTCTCTATTGCGGCGCGTCATCAACTTTTGGTTCCTCCAGGACATTTGTGTACGCTTGCACAAGATGTACGTGTTGTTTCTGTTGATATGCCCAAAACAGGTTCTTCAAAAAAATCTCCATCCAAAAAAGTTTCTCCTAAGTAGGTATGTACATGCTGTATTTTTTTTCTTTGGCCTTTGCTGGGGCTCCTTGTGACCAATTTCCAAATGTAGATGCGACACTGCTTTATGCAGTGCAACAACCTCCTGTACATGCACGTAGTTTTCGCGAAAAGATTCTCAATCCTCATCCACAAGTATTTCGTGTGATCACAACATTCGATTCACCCATCACTCCGGAGTATAAAAAAATACTTGAGTCTTTGGGAGATGTAGAGCTCATTTTGGATAGCCGAGCTCAGATATTGATTCATAAAGATCGTATTGTTGAGCTTTCGCAACGTACAGGTGTGAATAGGATTCGCTTCCCTTATGTTCCTACCCAAAAAACGACCAGTGAAGGACTAGAGCATATGGGGGTTTATGACTGGCACGATATGGGCCATAGCGGTTTGGATGTCAATGTCGGAGTGCTTGACACAGAATTCTTGCATTGGAATGATTTTGCGGGAACGTCTCTTCCAGCACTCTCTAGCGACCAGATTAGCTGGGCTCCATCAATAGGAGGTCCTGGAGAAGGAACACATGGCACGGCTTGTGGCGAAATCATTCACGATATAGCTCCGGAAAGCACATTATATTTTGCCAACTTTGGTACCGATCTAGAGTATGAATCACAGCTTCTGTGGTTACAGGACAAGACAGATATTATCTCAGCTTCCATTGGTTTTGACAATACATATCCAATGGATGGAACATCAACAGTGGCACAGTTGGTCGAAAACCAATGGAATGAAGGCATTCTTTATGTTGGTGCAGCCGGTAATGAACAAACCCAATATTGGACAGGAGAATGGACTGATACCGATGATGATGGTAACCTAGACTTCATTGCTGGAGATGATCAAAATGTGATTCCCATTTTGCTCAATACATATGGTGAGGATTGGGAAGAGCAAGTATATGCCAATGTTCGCTGGCTTGAAGATTTTGGAGCAGCCACGATCGATTTTGATGCCAAATTATATGTCGCTCGTATTTCTGATCCAACAACAATTGTAGAAGAGATTTATCTTTCGGAGAATACCCAAGATGGTACGGGAGATCCATTTGAAGAAATGTGGGGTTGGGCATATATGCCTCCTGATCACGGTGTTTTTTTACAGGTCAGCCTTTATGGTGGAGACCCAACCAATATGACGCTAAAGGTGTTTAATGGAGCCTATGGTTTTGATGAAACACCAGAATATATTGTCCGTGAGGGTACACTTACCGCTCCCTCGGATGCAGAACATTGTATGGCTGTAGGTGCGGTTCAGCATTCGGATTTTGCTGTTGCACCCTACAGTTCACAAGGCCCTACCGATGATGATCGCCTTAAGCCCGATATCTTTGCGATATCACATGTGAGTACCGAATCTACAGGACCATTTTATGATGATGACGATCCAGGATTTAATGGTACTTCTGCTGCTACACCACACATATCAGGTTTGGCTGCACTTTTATGGGAGTCACAGCCCCAATCCGAAAATCAAGATATCTGGGATTCTTTGATTGAGACCATTGATCCTTCTGTAATTACACAAGGGTATGTAGGAGAAGCAGGATTGGCAGTATTGGGGGATCCTCCAGGAGAGAGCGTAGAACCTTCTGCAGAGCCAACAGATGAGCCAACAGATGAGCCCACAGATGAGCCTTCTGCAGAGCCCACTTCAGAACCAACATCAGAGTCTCCCAAGTCTGGTTGTGTGCATACGGTTTTTCCAAAAGAGACATATGTGTTGTGGATCGGTATGCTGTTGGGGATTATTCGAAAAAGAAAATAGTATCAGAGATTGATATTCATTCTTTTACAACGTAATGGAGTCTCAGTATTTTGAGGAATCCAAATACGGGATGTATCAAGAAGGGGTACAACAGAGTTTATGAATTATTGATGGTGGTATCAAATAAGCGAGACAATTCATGAATAAGGAGGTCTAGATCTTTGGTTCCATCTATGATTATGGTATCTGAAGGACGATATTTTCTAATAAGGTGTTCATATATCTCAAAAGAATAGTTTTGAGATAAACTCTTTTGCGTAGATAAGGGTTTTTGAGATTGACGGCACGTGCGTACTTCAGGTGGTACGTGTATTTCAATATTATATCCAATATCGGAGACATTCAATCCCAAAGCCAGTGTTCCTTCTATGATTAAGTGATAGCCATCTTTTTGAGCTTTGGATATTTGTTTATGGAGAAAAGGGGCCATAATCTTTGATTTTTGTGCAGCTGTGGATAGGCATGATAATCCACTTAGACCTTGTACGCCCAATTGACGCAAGACAACTTTTATGATGTCTGTGTGGATGAGCAAACAGTTGGATTTTTTTTGAATCTCTGATGTTAATGCTGTTGCCAGTGTGGTTTTACCACATCCAGGATGACCATTGATGACAAGAATCATGTCTTTCCATATTTCATACAATCTCAGACTTTATATCTAACAACTTTTTCAATATTGATCGATAGGCCTTACTTGTTTGGAAGTCAGAGAACATGTAATGGAACAAGCATCACGATTATTTTCCGATAATGCAAAGATCACCATAGGATAGGATTCTGGCTTCTTCATGTTTCATTGCAGATAGACAAGTGCATATGTAGGTCATAATTATTAGGATGAAAACCTTCGGGCCAAATCGTCTTTTCATCATAAATAGAATTTTGTATGGCAGCATGATTAAGAGATGATTCTCTTAGATCAGATCCTGCAAAATCCACATTTTTGATCGTTGAACGTACAAAAATCACCGCATTTTTTATACGCAAAACCATTTGTTATCTTCCTACTGATTGCGAATGGTAGACTACGAATCCCAGACTTTGATCAAAGTACTCAGTTCACCATTATTATAGGCTATGGCGTGAAAGGGGCTATGAATTCCGGTAGCATGAAATGGTGTACCCAGATGCTGCCCTTCGTCCAGAATCTGGGTGTCGAATATGTCTCGTGCGACGAGCTGACGGAGTGTTGCGGATTTTTGATGGAGATAAAAGAATCTTTGATGGCGTTGGTGTGTTTGACCGATGAGTTGATGGGCTTTGAATTCGTGAAAGAATTTTTCTTTACCAATACTCTCCAATGCCGGGCGAGGAATTTGGTCTCGGCTTTTGCCTGATAGGAGGAGACTTTTATTATGCCATGTCATTCCCATCCAGCAGTGTAAATAACTTCTATACTCTCCCACACAGGTAAGGCTTTGATCAAAGAGGAGAATCCCTGTGCTGGGATTGCGAACACCAAGAGGCTGCCATGCAATGGCAAGATGTCCTTGATTTGATCGTGCATGCGTGGTGTAGATACCCCCTTTTTTGGGTGAGGAGTACTGAAGTTTGATCTCTCCTGTCTGTGAATGTAATCCGATGATACTGATGGCTGAATGTGCGCCTGGAAACGAAAATGCACCCACACAAAAGACTCCATCTGTGTTGGAAAAAAATCGAGGTGGGATCTTTTTCGGATTACAATAATTTTCTTGTAAGACAACGGAAGGGCATGGTGTCTTCCATACAACCGCTCCACTTGGATCAAATTGAGCGAAGTGAAAAGCATGATGTTCACGTGTCTTTTCGACATATAGTGCTGTAATTGAACCTGGGAATGAAGAGTAGAGCGCCCATACTTCCTTTTTAGAGATATCTCCTTTGTGGGACCATAGTAGCTTTCCATCATGAGATAAGGCAAGAATCATTGGTGCAGAATGAGTTCGCTGAGCATTGTTGTATCGAAGTCCTCCCAGGTACACACCGTTTTCATCACAAGAGAAGGTCTGCACGTGAAAGGGGAGTTTTATATGCCATGTTGGGTTGGTGACGATACACGTTAAAATATGGATGGAGCCATGCTCTATGAGCAGATAGCTCTTTTCAGCAATGCTGTGTACACCCAAAATGGTTCCTTCGTGAGGTATGGAGATTGTTTCGTAACGCATGATCAAGACAAACGTGAAAGAGGATCTCAATCCTCCTTAACCGATCCTCTGCGAAGTCCGAAAAATACGATCGTTTCTTCTTGATAGGGTTGGTACGACCATCCCAAATGATGACCGCATTGTGCACACAGACAAAAGCGCCATTTATATCCAGGAAACCATGAATCTGCAGGAACAGGCTGACCTGTAATGATCACCTGAAAGGCACTTCTAACCGTGAAAATTTCATGAATATACCCATTTGGATTGATATGCATGCTTTCGACAGGAATATCTCCAACCGTAATCTCATCTCCAACGTGTGCAATCGCATTAGAGCATGCGCGACATCGATACATCTTTTTTTCAGGATTTCCTGTTTCTTCTTTGGATGTGTTTTTTTGATGGATGGGTTTGGAAGGTCTTTTTCGAAGCAGATACAATGGGAAGCAGGGTGAATGATATGATGAAAATTGAGGGTTCATGAAACATCCAACAATCGCTGTGCCAATGTCATACCGATGAGCGTAAGGATTGCACCTGATATGATCTGGACAAAAAAGTATACCGCTGCCATCTTCCACTGATCGCGAAGTACAAATTGGAGCGTCTCAAATGAAAATGTCGAAAATGTGGTCAGTGCACCCAAAAATCCAGTGGATATAACAAGTTTCCACTCCGGAGTTATTTTGCTCGAGAGATAGGTTCCCAATAACCCCAACAAAAAGCATCCGATTGCATTCGCACATAGTGTTCCAAAAGGAAATCCTTCTTGCTTATTGAGTGATGACGAGATCAAAAAACGACAGACAGCACCGAAGGCACCACCAATTCCAACATATATAATGGAGGTGATCATCTGTGTGCGTTAACCTCAAACAGTAATGCAAGTGCAGTATCGCACCACATCTCCTCTGTAACCTGATTTTTTCCGGCACATAAAACACAAAGGGTATAGGCCAAAAATGCCGAGAGTAATTTTTTGTTTGGACACATGCGAGGAAGATTTGATTCGCAGTGTTGGATCAGTCTTTGAGAAGACAATGTAGAAGAGTTGTTGGAAATATCTTGAAATCGTTTGGATACCTGCTGTGTGTATACACGTGTATCTTCTATATATGGACCAAAGAAGAGCAAAAGTTTAGGTGCATGCACCATGATATCGCTCCATGATAACTGTCCTTTTTGAGATGCACATCGAGAGAAACCTTGGGAAAGCATTACAAGTAACAGTTTTTTTTGTACGAAAGACAAAGGGTGATGCGTACAAAACTGATCGACAAGAATATGAAGATCTTTCTTTGTAATGAAGCCACATCCTCGGATGTCCAACGAAGCAAAAAAGACCGCAAGAGGACCAGGTGGTGGATGGAATTGATTTTCTAAAAGTGTTGACATGACAATACTTTACATGAAAATTATCCATACTGTATGAAAAAAATAAAAATATTTTGGAATCTATTCTGTCGCTGTGTCTTCTTGTGGATCTTCAACAGGTTCTTCGGCAGGCTCATCTTGATCTTCTGGAAGTGTTTCTTCAACCTCAGGCTGGGGAAGTGTAGGGGTTCCTGTCTTCATAAATTCCACAGCGCGTTGTGCGAGATCAAAGTCTCGATTCAAGAACACATGGCCACTTATATTTTGATCTTCAATCCATAAATCCGTAGCCTCTATTTCTTCTATGGTTTCTTCAAGTGCTTCTTTGGGCATCTTGCTGTCTCCATTGGACCATAGTATGGCAATGCGATCGGGGTAGGTCACCCGGTTCCATGAAAAAAGAGATAAATCGGACAGTGGGTATCCTTCTTCACCAACAAAAACACGAGAGATGGTTCCCGACTCGAGTGGAAATGCTTCAGCATCGTCGAGGTATGGTTGAAGATTGAGAGGAGAGCTATCGAATATGACAGATTTTGGAGGATTTGCTTGAACGCTTTCTAATTCAAGCAGACCAATGATTGCTCTACCCCCTTCACCCAATCCAATCCAGTGTTGTTCTTGAGCATTGATGGCCTGTGGAAAATCCAATCCAAATTCTTCTGCATAGGCTGGATCAGAGATGGCTTTTAGCGTATGCTGTACCATCACTCTTCCATATCGTGTAAATGCACCAAATGGAGGAGGTTCCTCTGTTGATTCTTCTTGCACGCTTGTATCTTCTTCAGAGGAAGAATCATCTTGAGAATTCGAATCGTCTTGAGACATGAGTGCAATATGTTCAAAGTTGGGAAAGACATCTGGATCGGAATGCCAGTAATCTCCCCAACAATTTCCGGGATAGATCTGCACAAACCCACCATTGGTGAGTGCTGTTGGAAGATATCCTTGGTTTTGTTCGTATAGATCTTGTGGGGTTTTGGATAATCCGAGAGTTTCCCACAATTTATTTTCTACCCATGCGGCACTCAGGCGATCGGGTAGTTGGATATTGCTTTGTTCGAAATCAGAGATGAAGGCAACAGGGTTGGAATGAAATACGATAGCGACGGGCAAGGGATCTTCTGATTGGGGATATACCACAAATATTGGAGCGGCTTGGCCATCGGGACAAGATAGATTGCTCTCTAATATCGACACAAAAGCAGGAGTGTCATTCAAAGAAGGATTTTCAAAAGGAATTTTTGCGATATCCACTTGTGGAAGTTGTTCAAATTCTTTCCAACATCCCATAAATGAGGTCAAATAAATGAGTGTCATACCTTCTCCAGAGTTGAGTTTTGTATCAAGTATAATAAAAAACAATGATACAAAGAGGATTTTGAATGTTTTTTTGTGTTTTTATGGGCCGAAAAGAAAACACCCAAGTACGGTACATATAAACATTGAAAATATTTTGTAACCATTTGTATAGTTTTTGGACAAACGCATATATACAGATACATTTTTAGTGTAACATGTTGAAAAAAGTATTTGGAGTGACAATGCGTTGGTTTCTGGTCGATACAATAGATCAGCTTATTTTGGGTGATTTTGCAGTAGGCACAAAGACCTATGCAGATACAGAACCCTTTTTTCAAGATCACTTTCCAAATTTTCCAGTGGTTCCCGGTGTTCTTATCATGGAGTCTTTGGCTCAGATATCGGGAAAGCTTATTGGGTATACGGTTCGTACAGATCGTGGAGACTGGCCTTTTCCCATCCTGAGTATGATGAATCGAGTCAAATTTCGAAAATTCATCCCTCCCAACACCTGCATCACGTTGGAAACAAAGATCAAAGTTCTCAAAGATGAAAGCGCGCTTGTTGATGTCCGAGCTAAGGTAGCAGGAAAAGTTCATGCGCAAGCAGAGCAGCTTTTTGTGTTCAATTCGGTGCCATTGGAAGAAGGTGAGAGTGAAAGATTGGAAGAACTAGAAAGAACCGAACTTCTTCGACTTTGGAAAGATTGTCCGGAGCATCACTCATGAGAGATGTCGTCATCACAGGAATAGGAATGGTAACTCCATTGGGACTCAATGTTTCTCAAACATGGAACTCTTTAATAGAGGGAAAAAATGGGATTCATCGAATTCAACGATTCGATCCAGCGGGCTATCCAGTACGATTTGCAGCTGAAGTTCCAGATTTTGCATTGGAAGATATTTCTGTCTCTCCTCTTGCTACAAAGATCCTTCAGCAACTCAAAGGAAAATTTACATATCGTGCTGTACGAGAGGCTATACAGATGTCTGGAATCACGACAAAGAGTACTCGTGTTGGTATTTGTGTAGGTTCAGAAGCGGCTCGTCCTTCTCTTGATCATCTTGCTGAACAATTAAATGTACAAGCACCTCCTGATCTTGATGAAATGCGTTCAATGGCTCCATCAGCACCGATCGATCTGATAGAAGAAGTGTCGGGTGCTCTGGGTGGCTCTTCCGTAATATCAACAGCATGTACTTCTTCTTCTCAAGCTGTAGGAGAAGGATTATATCGGATTCGTAGAGGGGAAGTCGATGCGATGATTGTGGGAGGAGTCGATGTTCTCGTTGATCCGCTTATGGTTATGGGATTCTCTTTGCTCGGTGCTCTTTCCACAAGAAATGAAGCGCCAGAAAATGCGTCTCGTCCTTTTGATCTTGAACGAGATGGATTTGTTCTTGGAGAGGGTGCAGGTTTTCTTATTCTTGAAGAACAAGAAATGGCGAAATTACGAGGTGCCGATATTTTAGGAAAACTCAGTGGTTTTGGCTGTTCTTCGAATGCATATCGAATCACAGACTCTCCACCAGATGGTCGCGGTGCAGCACAATCTATGATGGCTGCTTTGCGTGACGCTCGACTTACTCCAGAACAAATTGGATATATCAATGCACATGGTACATCCACCAAAATGAATGATACGTCAGAGACGCGCGGCATTATAAAGGCAATTGGAAAAGATACACCAGTGAGTAGTACAAAGTCTATGATGGGACACCTGGTTGCAGCATGTGGTGCAGTGGAAACGATTGTGTCATTACAGGCCATACGAAATGGAGTACTTCCTCCCACTCGTAATCTTGAATCTATAGATCCCGATTGCTCTTTACATCATATTCCTCATCATGCTCGTGAAGTCAAGATCGATCATGCTATCTCCAATGCCTTCGGTTTTGGAGGCTCTAATGGCACTGTAGTGGTATCCAAGTGGCAATAGTCCTTCATAAGATTGGCTTGGCAACTCCTCTTGGACATGATTGTGATGACTTTGTTAACAAAATTGAACACCAAACATCGGTGATCACATCTTTAGAGCCTCTCGCTTTGTTAGCATGTCCACAAGGGTCAATGGTTCAAGATCTTTCCATCCGTTCAATTATCAAGAAACGAAAAGAGATAAAACTCTACACTCGAGCCGCAAAACTGGCTCTTTTGGCTGCCTATAGATGTGTTGGGCAGATAAGCAAACTTGATACTGCTCTTTTTGTCGCGGTAGGAAGAGAGCCCCCTGATGAAGGCTCTGCAGAGAAGTGTCTTATTGCTTCGCAGAGAGATGGTATTTTTGATGAATCTTTGTTGGCAGATAAGGGACGATCACTGTATCCACCATTACTACCCTTGAGAACTCTTCCCAATATGATTTTGGCTCATATATCCATTCAATTGGAAATTATGGGAGAGAATGCATGTTGGGCTGGAGGAGAAGAGACAGGGATTCAGGCTTTTCAATCTGGTTTTTGGGCCATAAAAGAAGGGCGATGTACACAGGCTTTGGTTGGAGCAGCCGATAGCTTTATCTCTTTGGGAGCAGCACGAGATCTTCATCGCACCCAAATCATACCACCATCAGAAGCAGGGGTATTCTTTCTGCTGAAAGAAAAAGAGACACCAGAAATAGGAGATATTGTTGTGCGTCCCAATCAAAAAGAGCATGAGATGCGCCATTATCTATTGGATTGTATTGGCTATGCAGGAGCTGCACAACAACTCCTAGAACTAGTTTTTTCTTTGCATACACAGGAAAATATTTCTTGGGGAGGTCTTTCTTTTCAAAAGCAGTTACAATAATTGACGCTATTGGTTGGTGTATGTCAAAGAAACGGCGATTTCAGTTTTTGAAAATGATTGCTACAGGAGGCTTTGGAGAGGTATATCTCTGCAAAGAGATCAATACCAATGGTATTGATCGCCTTGTAGCAGTAAAAGTGCTTAAGTCAGATTGGGTTGACAATATTGATGTTGTCAATCGGTTGCGCGACGAAGCCAAGCTACTGGCTCTCCTCCGTCACAAAAATATCATTAATGTGTTTGATCTGACATCCATCAATGGTCGAGCATCTATTGTGATGGAGTATATCGAAGGTGCGGATATGTCTATCATCATCGAAACGATGCGCTCCAATCGAAGACGGACTCCAATTTCTGTTTCTTTACAGGTGTGTGCAAAGGTAGCCGCTGCGTTGGATGCTGCATATAACCAATCCCCATTCCCCGGAGAAGCATCATTAAAGGTTGTTCATCGCGATATAAAACCAGGAAATATCATGATCGACAAAGAAGGTATGATCAAAGTTCTTGATTTTGGTGTTGCCTACTCAATGTTTGAACAGCGTGTTTCCAATACTACAGAAATTCGATTTGGCTCTCTAGAGTATATGGCTCCAGAACGCTTGTTGTTTGAGCCAGAAACTCCTGCCTCGGATATCTATGCCCTCGCACTGGTTCTATACGAAAGTATTACAGGAGAGCCTTTTGGAGAAGCATCGAAGCAAGATGACGAGCATGAAGCCCTAATAAAAAATCGACTGCATCATCTTGAGAGTGTAATTCATCTCCCAATCGCACAAGAACAAGAATTGATCTCGTTGCTTCGTACGACACTTGCGTACGAGCCAGATGATCGTTGTTCTCCTCTTGAGTTTTATCAAAGAGCGCGCGCCTTATCTCGCATGATACAAGGGGCGGATCTAATTCCATGGGCAGAGAAAGCGATCCCTATTATTCGTAAGGCACAGCCGCAGATTGTAGATGGTGATGCTGGGTTGTTTCTTGGAAATATATTTGAAGAGGATACACTGACAGATGATACTCGTCTTCCTGCACCGATGGGTGATGATGAAACAGAAGTCCGGATTGTTTCCGAAGAAGAGCCTCGTGCACTCGTTTCATTTGTTGAAGTACAACCTCTTCCAGAAGAAGAGGAGCAGGGAACAGAGATTTTTGTGGCAGTGGAACGCACAGAGTTTGAGCGAGGAAACCCTTCTTATTTTCAAGGAGACTCGACAATGTCGATCCTTGGAAAAGCTGACGAAGAATATGTAGATAAAGATGATGAAACAGAAGTAAGAGGATTTTCTTCGGAAGAACGTTTTCCAGAAGAAGAGTCTGTCGTCAGTGTTGTTGTTCAGCCTGTGCCATTCTCAGAACCAAAAACACAAGTCTATCGTTCTTGGTGGATGATCCTTTTTTTTGGTACTCTGTTTGGTATATCTATTGCGGGAGGGTTCTTTTTTCGAGAGGATTTATCGATTTTGGTGAAGCTAGCTGCAGAAAATATTTTTGAAGAGGAGTCCAAAGATTCCCAACCAGAAAGTGTCGATACGCAAGACTCTACAGAAATTCCCAAAGAAAAAGAGATCCCCAATAAAGCGATTGTTTTCTCTGTTCTTGAGGATACAGGAACCCTTAGCGTTCGATGTGATGGGGAACGTAGACGAAACAAGCAAGTACATGAAGATGAGATTCGTATATTTTTTGAACAAACATCATTTGACAAGTGCAAAGTACGGTATACCTCTTCCGAAGGAAAAGTAATGAAGAGCACAATAAAAGATGTAACATCAGGAACTTTTGTATGTTTCGTTGAAAATGGGAAAGAATGTGCGCGAGAATGAGATTTGGGTAACTGGTATAGGAATAGCTTGTTCTGCCGGTACTTCCTTTACAGAGGTCACACAATCGATCTTGGACCATCGTCTGTGTGCCCAACCGACAGGGCTCACGCTTCCTGTTCCAATGTGGGGTGTCTGCCCGAATGAGATTCCATCACACCCCCATTTTGTTGATGACCGAAAGTCTTTGTTGGGACTCTTTGCAGTAGAACAAGCGATGCATGATGCGAAATCCCCGAATGGGCCATATTCGATATTTATGGGAACTGGTTTGTCTTCGATTACTCCAGCTCAGCTTGAAGAAGACCTATATCCATTTGTGAAAGATGGTATTTTTGATCGGGAAGCGATGGCACAAGATCTTCATAGACAAACAGCCGCTCCTGCTCGTCACGATCCTCATCGGTTTGTTCGATTTCTCAAGGAGAAGTATAATGCTACCGGACCGTGTGGAACCAACTTTTCGGCTTGTGCAGCTGCGTCTCAGGCAATTGCAGAAGGTATGCGCGTGTTGAGACGGGGACAGGCAAAGGTGGCGATTGTTGGAGGGCATGATAGCATGGCACATCCCATGGGGATGCTTTCTTTTGTTGTTCTCGGAGCACTAAGCTCTACAAGATGCCGTCCCTTTGATAAGCGTCGCGATGGATTCATGCTTGGAGAAGGAAGTGCGGTATTGATTTTGGAGCGTGCGGAAGATGCTCTAAAAAGGGGGGTGATACCCTATGCTCGTTTGTGTGGAGCGGGAAGTAGTATTGATGCGTGGAATGTTACTGCCCCACATCCACAAGGAGTGGGAGCGGAGCGTTCGATGATCAATGCACTTCGTGATTCTGGTTTGCATCATTCCGACATCGACTATATCAATGCACATGGAACAGGAACTCCACTGGGAGATATAGCTGAATCTTCTGCCATATCAAGAGTCTTTGGCGAACATACTCCTGTTTCTTCTATTAAAGGAGCATTAGGGCATTGTATTGCAGCCGCAGGTGCTATTGAAGCGGTCGTATGTCTTGCGGCATTACAAAAACAGTTTCTTCCGGGTACCTTTGGGTTAGAAGAGGAAGAAAATTTTGAAATTAATGTGGTGAAAAACGCACAATTGATTTCGATCAGTTATACACTGTCGAATTCTTTTGGTTTTGGTGGTCAAAACAGCACGTTAATCTTTGGAGCAATCAATTAATGATTCTAAAAAATGTACGTCTTGTGTCAGTAAAAGGTCTTTTCTCTGGTGATGATAATTTTGTACAGTATCGTCTAAAAAAGCTCATACCAGACAGAAAGAGTATCAAGTTGATGAATCGTACTGTTCAACTTGGAATTGTTGCTGCTCGGATGACTCTTGAAGAAAGTGATGTGTGGAAAAAATTTCCACCATCTCGTCGTGGAATGTTTGTTTCAGCAAGTCCTGCGATTCGAGGTCAAGATGACCTTCATAATGCACTTATGGCTTCCATGGTAGAAGGGAAGTTTTCCTATAAATCTTTTGCAGAGCAAGGAAGAACCCATATTCATCCTTTGTGGTTGGTACGAGGATTAAGCAATAATATTTTAGGATTTGGAACTGCATTTTGGGATTTTCAGGGCGAAAACATGAATTATTGCCAAGGTCGAAGTGGAGGAAAACATGCACTGATTCAGGCTGCACATGCCATTTGTGAAGGACGATTGGATGTCGCACTTGTGGGCGGAGCAGATTCTTTGATCGAAGCAGAAGAATTTTTGCATAAGCCATGTGCAGAAGGGGCCGCATTTGCTCTGTTGGTTTCCTCCAAAACCGACTTAAAACTTGATCTTGATTCGATTGAAAAACATGAACAGAAATTATCTGAATTGGGTGCGGGGAGTTGGTCAATTGCTTTTTGGAAAGCATATGAATCCAACAAATGCGTGTTAATGACAGAGTGATTTTTGATATTGTGTTAAACTCCAACAACATCAATGATATTGAAGGAGTTTGATATGACCATTGCACTGGCGACACAAAGTGATGACGTTCAAAAAGATATTTGGGAAAAAGTATCCATAGCATTTCAAGAGGCACTTGGACTTGATGAAGACGAAGTAGAGTTTGACATGACGATCATTGAAGATTTGGATGCTGAGTCCCTTGATCTTCTTGATATAACATTTCAACTTGAGCGCTCGTTCGATATATCTATACCTCGTGGCGGAATTCAAAAAACAGCACAAGAAGGTGCAGATAATGATGGTTTACAATCGGATGGAACCTTGACAGACAACGCCCTGGTTCGTCTTGCCGAAGCGATGCCAGAAATTCCAAAAGAAAAATTTGTACAAGGCTTAAAGCCCAATGATATCCCCAATTTGTTTGTGGTTGGAACCTTTTATAATCTTGTGGTTCGACTTCTAAACGAAAAATAGTGAAGCGATTCTTATTTTTGGTTCATCCTCTTTCGAACCCACACCGTACACTTATGTCGCTTCGATGTCGGTTTTGGAAAAGTTTGATTACGGAAACATATACACAAGCAGAGATTGCCACACTATGTCGTTTTCGATGGGAAGATACAATAGAGGGTGTGGTCATGTCGATCCCACTTCTTCCCAATGAGATGATTGAAAACCAAGAGCGCGCTCTTTCTTTATTGCATAGAGCATATCGGATTGGTCTGGCTAAATACGGGAATATTGATGCCGTGGGGTTGGGATCGTTATGCTCTGTTGTAGCGAGTCGAGGAGTTGAGTTACAAAAGATAATTCCTGTTCCAGTAACAACGGGTAATGCTGCTACGGCTTGGTGCATGTACGCCCATATACAAAAGAGAAACATATCCGATCCGATCGCTGTATTGGGTTCATTATCTCCTGTTGGACAGGTGCTTTGTCGTCTATTACATCAAGCGGGATATGAGTTACGTGTCGATAAAAAACGTGCGGCCAAAAAGTATGGTTGGAATCATGGTGAACCAGAAGATATTGTACGCGAAGCTTCTTTGGTTATCGGTTGTGGGCCAACTGGACCTGTGTTGGATGGACAAGCATTGCTCCCCAATGCTGAGGTGATTGATGTGGCACTTCCTGGAAGTATTCAAGGATTCGTACACAATATGGTCTATCAAGGAGAAGGGATGTCAATGCCTGTCTCATGGAAAAGAGGTTTTTGGGGACCCTTGTATCATCTTGTGTCTGGTTATGGGTGGAACACTGTTTTGGCTTGCTTGATTGAGCCCTTGATCGTTGTTTCCTTGGGTCGAAAAGAAGGTTTGGCATTAGGAAGTAAGATCGATCCGCAGGCCGTTCTTGATTTTGGTGGAGAAGCGAAGCGTCTCGGATTTGAGCCCAAACTTATTGTTCATCGGATGGGATGATTACCCAACAAGATAAGTGGCCACACCGCTTGCGATTTGAATATTTTGCTCGTTGTGTAATGCTACGCGAAATACACCTATTTTATTGCCCATTCGTTCGATTTGTGCACTTGCGGTGAAACATGTTCCTTTTCCCGGGCGAAGAAAGTCGACGTGTAGGTTGACCGTTCCGAGCTTGGAAAATCGTTCGTTGAATTCTGCAATGGTGCATTCTTGTGTATCGATAAACAAAGAGCGTGCAGCAATAAGGCCACCTACGGTGTCAAGTGCAGAAGAGATCACACCACCATGAAGAATATTTTGCATTTGGTTTCCGATAAATTCATCTCTTCTATCAAAAATAAGTTCGGCACGATTGTTTGTTATCTTTCCAATGCGGTAGTGAAAAAGAGTGTTAAAAGGCAGGACTTCAAGAAATATCTGAGAGATTTTCTCCAATATCTGTGGATTTTTGAGAATTGTTTCGTGTGGTGTGTTCATGAAGGATACAAGATAAAAATAAAGACATTCTACTCTAACATCTATCTATGTTTTATACATATGTTTGTGACGGAAGTGTTCATATTGTGTAGTTGGATAGACAATACGAAGAAAATCGGATAAAAAAGAAAGTTGTAATTGGAGGATAGGGATGAAAAAAGCCTACATACGAACCTTTGGGTGTCAAATGAATGTGTATGACACAGGAAAGATGCTCGCACTCCTAAAAAATGATGGGTATGAAGAAACACATGAAATGGACGAAGCAGATCTTGTGATTGTGAATACCTGTTCCATCCGAGAGAAGCCAGAGCTAAAAGTGCACTCCTTTTTGGGGGAAGCGCGAAAGATCAAACGCAACCGGCCAAAAAAAGATATGACCATCGCGATATCTGGTTGTGTTGCACAGCAAGAGGGGCAAAATCTCCTCAATCGTTATCCGGATGTTAATCTTGTTTTTGGTCCAGATGCTGTACCGAATATCTCTACTTTGCTCTCTGCAACATACAATCAAAAGCAGGTCTTGGATACTACATTTCTCGATGAAGCAGACTACGTGTTTGCCTCTGATATTGATCCCAATGCAACACAGCGTGTGGGGGCATTTGTTACCATTCAAAAAGGATGTGACAACAAGTGTACATTTTGTATTGTACCCACAACAAGAGGAAAAGAAGTTTCTCGCCCATCCGATCAGATTGTGGCAGAAGTTCGCGCGCTGGTCGAGCAAGGGATCAAAGAAATTACGCTTATCGGACAAAATGTAAACTCATATGGTCTTAAGAAGAGTGGAGAGAGGACTTTTGCACAGCTTTTGTATGCAGTGGCAGATGTTCCAGGAGTTGAGCGAATTCGATATACGACCTCGCATCCGCGTGATATGGGACTGGATGTGATGCAGGCCTATCGCGATTTACCACAGTTATGCAGCCAGCTCCATCTTCCCGTTCAATCTGGATCGTCGCGGATTCTTAGACGAATGAAGCGATTCTATACACGAGAACGTTATCTTGAGGTTGTGGACCAGCTTCGTTCTGCACGTCCAGATATTGTACTGAGCACAGATTTTATCATTGGATTTCCCGGAGAAACGGATGCAGACTTTGAGCAGACGATGTCTCTTTTGGAAGACGTTCGCTTTCATTCTTCCTTTTCATTCAAGTATTCAGAGCGTCCCGGAACCCCAGCATTGAGGCTTGTTGAAAGAGATCCCATCGATCAGATCTTAGCGGGAGAACGTCTAATGCATTTGCAAAAGCGTCAGAGAGAAATCGCGCAAGAAGAACATATGCTTCTCGAGGGAATGGTAGTCCCTGTTCTTGTAGAGGGACCAAGTCGACATGATGAGGGTGTAATTTGTGGACGAACGCATACATTCAAAACAGTGAATTTTCCTGGTGATGTGGCGTGGGTAGGACAAACCCGTAAAATACGCATCACCAAAGCATTTGCAAACTCTCTGCGTGGTGAGGCTGTTTGAGCAAAATGAATCCATATTGGACCATTGTCCAAAAAGAAAAGCAACGGAGTCCTATCTCGTGGGCACCATTGATTCTTTTTGTTGTGGCTGTGTGTCTTGCTCCATTCTCAGCTCCAGCATTGCTTCACTTCCTAAAATATCCAAACCCTCTTCCAGGAATGGAAGGGTTGGCTTTTCGCTTGAGTGCTTTGATTGGTGCAGCGGTGGCGATGTGGAGCTATCAGCAAATCATTCGTACACCCGAGCGCGCGATTCTTGGGCTCCATCCTATTCAGCCTTTGTTGTGGTTTTCGGCATTATTTAGAAAGACGATACGTTCTACTTGGACATGGCCTTGTACTGTTTCGGCTTTGGCATGGCCTTTGATACAAGCGGGTTTTGTAAAAGAGTATGGATTGATGTGTTTGATTGTGCTTATTGGATGGATATCCATGCTGTGTATCGGCTATGCCGTTCATCTTGGAAGTGTCTGGGTTGCTCGATCCCCGCACTGGGAATCCACATTGGACATGATTCGAGGAAATAACCCACGCGAGCAAGCGGCATTTATTTATGCACCAGGATTTGCATTGTTCTTTTGTGGAATGATTATGATGCTGTGTTCTTTTTCCATGGATGGTGTACTGCAAGGATATCCTCCGGCAATCGCACTTTTATTTGCTCCTCTGGGTGTCGCGTTTGCAGCCTTTGTCGCTGCACGAAAACTTTGTCTCACACAACTGGTTCCTGCATCTGCTATTCTTGCAGAAGTTGATGCACGATGGGCTGTACTTGAAGAAGGTCAAGAAGAAGAAGAAGTGTATCTTGAATGGCTTGCCAATGATAGAAGAGAGTTGTTACGCGCACTAAGGCAAGGGTGGCGAGATCTTCGTGTTTGGCCCATGGGTATTTGGGCTCTGGGGCTTTTCGCATTTGTTTCGGGATGGACAGGAGATCTAGAAAATGCACTATTGTTTGCTTCTATTGGTGGAATAGGGGGATGTACCATTGCAGTTGTTTTGGCACAAAAAAATCCGATATGGCTTGATGATCATCTTGGTGTGCAAGGAGTCGAGCTTTTGTGGGCGCGTTTTTGGCTGTGTGTCTTCTATGCTCAAGGAGCCATTATTCCAATTGTATTCTTTGTTTCGGGTGCTTTTTTGCGGCTGGCTATGATTGAGCTTTGTGTGGTAATATGTGCGATGTCTAGCTCGTACTTGTCTGTATATCATCGCAAGCATGGTGTTCTTGTGTTTCCACCGATTGCATTGATTTTCATTTTTTTGGGGGTACTATGAGCATAAAAGCTGTTTCTTTATGTAAGCAGTTTGGTCGCGTTCATGCTGTGAAAGAAGTTTCGTTCAGCATTGAAGCGGGAGAATTTGTTGGTCTTGTTGGTCCCAATGGGGCTGGAAAGTCTACAACCATAAAAATGCTCACCGGCCAATTGCTTCCGACATCAGGAGCTGTACAGATTTGTGGTATTGATATCAGTGCACAACCCAATGAAGGAAGAGCTGAATTAGGATATGTCCCAGAATTTCCTGAGTTGTACACCTATTTGAGTGCACGAGAGATGATTTCATTTGTTGCAGATATTCGAGGAAGGGGAAATGTGGAATGGGCTCTGTCTTTGACCGGTCTTGGAGATGATGCAGATCGTCTCATTCGAGAGTATTCACAGGGAATGAGACGAAAAACGGCGATCGCTTGTGCGATGGTAGCAAAGCCCAAAGTCCTTATTTTGGATGAAGCACTGAACGGGTTGGATCCACCTTCAGTGGAGCGTGTTCTACGCGCTCTCAACGAAGTTCGTGCAGAAGGAACAGCTGTAGTATTATCTACACACGTATTGGATACGTTGGAAAAAATTGCAACACGAATCATCATGCTCAAGGATGGATCAGTAGAACATGACTGTCTTCCTTCTTCACTCCAAGATATTCGTAAGCAGTTCACATAGAAAAATTATGATTCTTGTGTGAGTTGACGAGAGAGGAATAATCTACGATCGGTTCGAACCATTCCGTCAGTGCGGCGAGATGAGACCTCTGTGTATACGCCCGTATCATCGAAGTTCATAGAGAGATACATTTGATAAGAGCTATCTTTGACCACACTGGTTCGTAAAACAACATCATTATAGGCATCAGTGTCGATGAGGTTGATCCTCCACTGCGTAAGAGTGCGACCGATTCCCTTTCTTCTATATAGATCCAAAACCCCCAATTCTGCAAGATAAAATGTGTGTTGAATGGGCAGAAGTCCTCTAAGTTTACTGGTAATGGATTGTCGACTACGAAGAGGAATAGCAAATGCAAATCCCACGACAGATTCTTTGTTTACCGCAAGAAGAGTAATATTTTCAGGGGTGTGGAGGTTTGAGTCAAATATGGCCTCCGCTTCCATGGGATAGAATCGTTCGCTATACGGTGGTTCAGCGAAGATGCTTTGATAGGCTCCAACAAAGGATGTCCGGTACGGAAGTGCTTCTTCTTTTGTATACAGACGGATGATGTCGATATTGTCGCGTTGTTCAAGCCGATCCATTCTTTCTCCTTTTCGATAGCTTACCCGATTTTACGAAAATGTATACACTCTTTACGTTTGATGTGTGCAAGAGCAAAGCAAAGATGATCTCGATAGGAAAACTTTACTGCAATTTCAAGATAGCTATATTGTCCAAGATGATTGTATAATGTGACATTTGCCCGAAAAGGGGAGCACATGGTGATTTCAATATCAGTTGTGGCGATGCGAAGACCAATGCCGAGGAGTTTTGAAACAGCTTCTTTGGCACACCATATGGCTGTAGTCCTATGATGCGTTATCGCTTGTTTTTGTTCATGTAGAGTGAAGCAGTGTCGAACAAAGCTTATGGGGCGTGGTACAATCTCATCTACATCAAGTCCAATAGGTCCATGGAACGAGAGAGCAGCAAATCCTTTATGATTTGTGTGTGAAATGCTGATCGCATATTTAGGATGTTTTTCGAGGTATGGTGCACCGAGGGAATTATTAAAAACAGAAGAAGAGGAAAGTCCTTGATTTTGTAAGAGTTTTGCAACAGCCTTTCTGCCAAGAATTCGATCCTGTCGTCTTTTTTGGGCATGTTGCGTGATTTCAAAAGAACCCAATTCATCAGGAATAGATGCTTCTTGTGGAACCAATAGGCTTTCAGTCCACCCTTTCTGTGGAATAGGGAGTTTATCTCCATCGGGCAGAGGACCCAAGATAGAAAATTTTAATCCACGTAAACGAAGAACAACAATATGAGCTGTGTCGATATCGACATGATATCGATCACCCTCTTTATAGACGACAATTTGTAGTGGTTCACCATCTTTTGGTGCTTCAATAAATTCCAACTCTGCAAATCCAGCGGGTAAACCGACTTGATTACTCTGGCTCATAAGGTGGAGTCCAGCAGCTTGAAAGGCTGCCTCAAGAGCCAAAGGTGCGGTAGATAAGGGGTTTGGATGGAGCTTGGTGTGATATACTGCTCCTTCACAGCTTAAGAAATCAGTGGACAATTCATAAACCTGATCAAGAACTTGAAATGTTGGTCCATGGAAAAATCGCGCGTAGATCTCTTCTTTGGTGAGGATATAATCTGTCCCATATCGTTGTGACAAGTCGCTTGTCTCTGGTTTGGGCATCAGTTGAACGATCGCCCGAAAGTGCTCTGTTTCCTTGTTTTTTCCATTTGCAAGGATTCGATGACTGTAGAGAGTACAAGAAACCACTCCTTTTCGAACAGCTTTGGTTCGAACTTCCAAAGAAAGTGTATCAAAGAGTTTTATGGGAGTATCATATTCTACAGAAGATGCACCGCAAAAGCGTGTTCCTGGCCAGATATGCTTGGCGGCATTTACCATGATTTCAAGACCAATCACACCAGGAAGTACGGGTCGTGTATTGATACAATGATCTTTTAGCCAAGGGGTGTTTTCAAGATTTAACTCCACAAAACAACGTTGATGATCTCCCCAGAGTTGCACACGATCAATAAACGGCTCGCATGATGGTCGATCAAAATCCCCAAGTTGATCGGTTATGATAATCTCATTGCTCCAATTTTCTCGGATGAGGGAGACCATGAGCTCGGCACATGGTTGCGCCTGCAGAAGAAGAATTCCACGCTGTTGCAAAGCAAAGCTCATTCCTCCCCTTGTAGCCATACCAACTCCATCCCAAGCGCTCCAATCGATATGCAATGCGTTGGGATGTCCAGAGCATAGTCTTGCAAGACCATCATTGGCTGACGCATAGTCTGCTTGACCGGTATTTCCAAATCGACCCGCAATAGAGCCCATGGATATGAATTTGGTACTTTTGGGAAGAGAATGAAGCAAGTACATACCTCCAAGTGCTTTGGGAGTGTATACAGAACGGAACTCTTGGATTGTTTTTTCCGATATGCGTTTGGAGATTTCTATTCCCGCGCCATGAATACAGATATCTATGGTTCCCCACATCTTTGTGATTTTTTGAATTGTTTCAGATACATCACGCTTGTTTCCAACATCTAAAGCGTAAAATACCACATCTGCACCGAGTTCTTGTATGTCTTCGATTGTTCTTCTGGCCTCTTCGGCACGCATAAATGGAGCCATGTGCTCTCGAATGATTGCGGGCGTAACATGTTCATTTTTTTCTTTTAGGAGAGTCTTTATGTTCTCCTTCTCTTTGTCAATATCTAATGGAGATTGTGCTGGAGGAGTGCGTGACAACAGTGCAATTCGAACATTTGAGTAGCGAGCAAAGGCACGGGCTATTTCAGAACACACCCCACGAGTTCCACCAGTAATCACAATTGTTTTGGTCTCTGTAGATTTTTCTGTGGGCAGAGGTGGTATAGGCTGAAGCTGAATCTCGGTTCGAGAGCGAAGTCCATCACTCCAAAAAACTTCTTGCGTAGGCTCAGATGTTTGGAGCTCCTCTAGTATGTGTTCGCATTTTTGTTGAATGGTATATTGCGGAGATAGATCAACAACACGAATTTGTGTGTTTTCCCACTCTCGGCTTAGTGTTTTACACAGTCCGGCTCTGGAACCTGATTCCAAACGAGTTTGGGGTGCAACGTTATGCGGTGTCGTCCCGATTGAGGTTATACACATCCAAAATTTGGGTTGTATTCCATGCTGCGCTGTTAAGAATCCAGCTTCTGGATTGGAGCTAAGATCGATGACTAAATCTGGATTGGATGATTCTATCATGCCGTATGAAGTCAGTGTCTTTGTGAGCATGTCGACAAGCTGACCGTTACCTATGATGGCAAAGGAGGAGAATTTATTGGAATATCCCTTTTGAATGGGGTGTGGAATTCGCACGACACTATATATTTGTGTTGTTGTTGGTAGGTCATGCTGTATATAAGATCGGACAGGTTCTTTTGATGCCGATTCTGTAATGAGGTCTTTGGATATCGGCTGTGTAAGTTCTTCTGTGCTGGAAAGATGCGAAGATAATGAACGTCTTTTATTTTTTCTGGGAACAAGGAGAGATTCGGTGACGGAAGAGATTGTATCTGTTGATTCTGTTATGACTGAATCAGTGATTTCTAGGTCAAGGTTTTGCAGGGGAATGTCATTTTCTTGTACCACAGAAGAATGATGATCTGGTGTTGTTTGTTGGACTTCAGGCTTTGCTTTTTCCAGTGATGCAGTATGGGGATTTTCTTCAAACCAAGAACAAAGAGCACGAATGGTTGGAACTTCTGTAAGAACCAAATCGGTCTGTGTTGGAATTTGAAAGATATCGCGTAATGTGGAAAAGATTTCCGCTTGTTTTACAGTATCAATTCCTAGGTCTGCCTCTAGTTCATAGTCCAACTCAAGATCTTGTCGATCATATCCAGTGGTTTGTGCGATACAATCCAAGACTTGATCTTGGATTGATTTTGTAGGAGTCTTCATGGAGATACTGTCTTTTATTTCTACTTGCGGCAAAGAAGAGATCTGTGTTTGTTGATTTGGAATCAGTCGTAAAACGTGATCTTGTACTTTAAGAGTTGCGGGGTGATCGTACAGTGAAGAAAACCATTGTTTTTGACGGTCGGTATCAAAGCATCGATTCGACGGTGCATCTTGCGGAACGATGGTTTTCCATAGTAAGAAAGCAATTTGAGAGCCAAAACCCGCAGCAAGTCGTAGTGCATATGTTCCGGTGAATGTTCCTCCTTTTGAAAGAGAGATGTTTCCAAGTTCAGGATCAACTTCCTTGTAATTGGGGATGGGGGGAACTGTTCGGTGCTCCAATGCTTTTACAGCCAAAACATCTTCAATACCTGCTCCCATAGAATGCCCAGTAGCTCCTTTGCTGTTGCAAATAAGGATTTGATCGATGTTTGATCCAAATGTTTGTCGCAATCCTTTTATTTCTGCGGAGGCAGATCCTCCTCGTGCTGGAGTATAGGTTTCATGTGAAACGAAGAGCGTCTTTGAAGCAATATCTGAAGGAGTGGTATTATTTTTTGTACAGGTCTTTTCTACAAATTCCTGTAGTGCGTCTGCAATGTCATCTTCATTTAGGCGCGTACCGTGGAATGCACTATTGGAAAAGTGTGATCCAAGAAGTTCAGCTATGGGATATTGTCCTCTTTGTTCTACATCGATGCGTCGTTCTAGAACCATTCCAACAGCACCCATACCCAAAATCATTCCATTTCTTCGTTTGTCAAACGGAAGGGCTGCTTCTTCTACATCTGATTTGGTTGTCGCTGCACCGACGCTCAAAAATCCTGCACCAATCCACTCAAACATTTCTTCATTGGTCACATCATCAGCTGCAATGACAATGACACGTTCAGCTCTTTGGGTTTGGAGCCAATCTTGTGCGATGGCGATGGCTTGGGTTGTTGAAGCACATGCCGCATTTACGTAGGTGTTGGGACCTTTTGCACCAATATATTGTGCAAATTGTGTATGTCCCATGCTTAATATCTGAAACAAAAACTTGCGGTTGAATTCTTTTGGTGGCGTTTTGATACTGGCTATGAGGTTGCTATATCCAGGAAAGGCACTGGCAAAAATAATGCCCGTTCCTTTTTGTAGATTTTGGGGGAGTATCCAACCGTCTTGAATGGACGTCCCTTTTCTATATCGAGGGACGAGTGGTATGCGCGCATCTGTTAATGCTTCTAGTCCCGCAGCAAATGCTAGCTTTGTAGTGATATCAAATGTTTGAAGAAGTTCTTCTGGGATATCGTAATCACGGAGTGAGAAGTATGATTTTTGTCCAGCCAGTTGGATGACTTTTTCTGTGTCTGAAACATGTTCAAACCCTCCTTGGCCCGTCTGCGCATTTTTGCTGACGCGAACGATATTTTTGTTTAGGAATCGTTTTTTTGCTTCTTCCGTAATGGAGGAAATACGATTTTCTCCTCGAAGCAGTGCATCGATATTATCTGTCGAGAAGACAGAAGTTCCACCTGGCAATCCAACGGATGCTCCGGAGCAAACAACTTGGATCCTCTGTGGAAGTTGAGTGGATTGTGTGATGGGTTGGGGCTGGAGGGGGTTTTTTACGTCCTTTTGTGTGATGGCATGTAATAAGGATTCAAATCGTTGATCTAAAATTTGGTTGAGCTCTTGTTTGGTTACACTGTGCTTTTCGATCGGCTTTATGAGTGGATTTTCAGCCAAAGGAGAGTCCTTCTGTATAAAAGACTTTCCTTTTATGGCACGGAAACCAGCAATACATTGCATGAAGGATCGTTGTTCACCTGTTTTGGGGTGATTCGTATTTAAGATGTAATGATGTCGTTTTTTTAGAATGTTGCTGACAAGGCCGGTTAATACACGTTGAGGACCACATTCTACAAATACTCGCGCCCCTGCATCATACATCGTCTCAATTTGTGTGATCCATTCAACAGGATGTGTGACTTGTGCAGTAAGTGTATCGATGATGGAGTTTGGGTCAGTAGAAAGCCAAGATCCTGTCACGTTGGTTGTCATGGGTATTTGAGGGATAGAAATGGTCCGCTTTTCAAGAACTTTACGCAATGGCTCTGTCGCAGGTGCTACGATCTTAGAGTGGAATGCATGACTCACAGGAAGAACCTTACATCGAAATCCTTTTTCCTTACACATTTTAAGTATAGATTGAACTCCAGCACTTGAACCGGCAATTACTGTTTGGTTGGGACTATTGTTGTTGGCGGCGATGACATAGTCTTCTGATTTTTCCAGCAGCGGAGTCAAAGCTTCCGCCTGCGCAAAGATTCCAGCCATCATTCCAGGATCATCAAGGTGAATATTTGCCATTTCGCGACCACGAACAGTGACAGAGATAAGTGCATCTTCAAAGCTCATCACTCCCGCTGCAACTGCTGCTGCATATTCTCCAAGAGAATGCCCCGCAACCATATCTGGCTCTATCCCATGTTCTTTGAGCAGGCGAAATAACGCGATATCCATGCACAATGTGGCAGGTTGTGCAATTTTTGTATCCGAGAGCATGGAAAACTGCTCTTGTGAAGAGAGAGAAGGATCGGAATAGATATAATCAATAAATGGTTTGTCAAGTTGCCCTTCTAGAAAAGTGTTGGCTTGGTCAAAAGTCTTTTTGACAATAGGAAATAGGTCACATAGCTCTTTTCCCATGTCCAGATATTGGCTTCCTTGACCGGTAAATAAAAAAGCTACTTTTCCTGCTGGTTTTCTTCGGTCGATAACATATATGCCTCTTCCTCGAAGCAGTGCAGGATTCTTGTTGGATGTATGTGTTTTTTGTATGCGAACAGATTGCTCTGTATATTCAGCAAGATTTTGGGCATATGCGCAGGTAATCCATGTGTCGGATGAAGCCACGCTCCAATCACGAAGATTGATTTTTCGAACAAGATCTGAAAAAGAAGCGCCTCCCACCGACCAAATATTTGGAAATTTTGATTCTGTAGAAGAAAGTGTCTTGGTGTCATGTTGAGTAGGCGTATTCTCTTTTGGTACAGAGCTCATACAAAGATGAAAATTGGTTCCTCCAAACCCAAAAGCACTGACTCCAGCTCTTCGTATAGATGAAGACCAATCTTCTGTTTGGGTTTGAATTTTGATAGGCCCTAATTCGATATCGGTTCTTGGTGTTGTGTAATTGGCTGTTGGAGGGAATTTTTTATGATAGATGGCCAATGCTGTTTTGATGACACTTGCCGCAGCTGCCGCACTTTTTAGGTGTCCAATATTGGATTTGACCGAACCTACTCGAAGAGGAGTTGTGCGATTCGATGGCTGGATATCTCGAAGAGTTTCCAATTCTACTTGATCTCCAACGATTGTGCTGGTTCCATGGCATTCTACAAGCTCAATACTTCCAGCTTCAATATTGGAAGCTGCATAGGCTCGCTCCAAGGCATATCGTTGTCCAATTGGATTGGGCGCTGTTATTCCTTTTCCTTTTCCATCACTGGAAGCACCCATACCATCGATGACGGCATAGATTTTATCGCCATCACGCTGAGCATCGCGTAATCTCTTCAAGATGAGAATGCCACAGCCTTCGCCCATCACAAATCCATTGGCCCGCTGATCAAATGGAGAGGAATGGGTCGGAGAGAGTGCTCCGATTTTACTAAATTTAACATAGGTTGGAATTCCCATGCTATGATCAGATCCACCTGTTACGACCATATCGAATTCTCTGTCTCGTAATCCTTTTATTGAGGCTTGAATGGCGGCCATAGATGATGCACATGCTGCATCAAGAGTATAATTTGGACCGTTAAAATTGAACGCGTTGGCTACTCTTCCAGCAATAACGTTGGAGAGTTCTCCTGGCATAGAATCTGAATTCAGCTTGGGTAGTGTCTCTTTGATCTGCGTACGAACTCTTGCGATCATTGCATCGCGATCTTGGCTGGAGAGAGATTGAATGACAGGGTCGCGTAAAAATGCTTGTTCAAACTCAGGAAGTCTCGTTCTCAATGTATAGTCTTGAGAGACCTCTCCTCCCATAGAATTGCCCAAGATTACAGCCGTTCGTGAACGGTCAAAATCTCGGTCATGATACCGTGCATCAGCAAGAGCATCTTCTGTACTGGCAAGTGTAAGTTGTTGGACGAGATCTACTTGCTGGAGTACGAATGGGGGGATTCGAAACGGTTTTGGGTCGAATGTAAAAGAACGAATGAAGCCACCAACTTTGGAATATGTTTTGTCTTCTTTTTGAGGGTCTGGATCCCAAAAAAGACTTGAATCCCATCGGTTTGTTGGTACTTCGATAATAGAAGATTTTTGATTGATGATATTGTTCCAGAAATCTTGTGGATTATTTGCATCGGGAAAACGACACCCCATACCGATGATCGCGATTGGTTCTTGGTGTGTAGAAGAAGGGGAAGCGGTAGTTGAAATAATCGCGATTGGTTCTTTTTTAAATTCTGGAGGCTTTGTGATTTTTTTAGGAGAAGGATTCTTTGGCTCTACCAATGTACTTGGATCACCTTTGTAGGCTCTTAGAAGATGTGCGATGGAAGGATAATGTTTGGCTATATCAGGAGCATGAAGAATGGATGAGCCAAAAGGCGCAGGGCAGGTGGCAGGATCTGATTTTTGAAACCATTCTGTACAGGTCTTCCACCAATTTTTTTCGAGAGCGATCGTCTCTATGCCTGCTGAAAGTGCGGGAGCAAAGATAGATACATTTTTGTGTCTTTGGCAAAGAGAAGGATCTTGTTTTTCTATCAGTTTTTTCCATGCTGTAGGAAGGAGCATTTCGGGCAGAGCCATGAGATATTCATGGAGTATAATCCCTTCGATATTATTGTTCTCTACTTTGTCCATGTCGGTAGGTAGCAATGCACAATCCAACATGATTCTTTGATCAGGTGTCCGTTTGCTCAACCGATCCCATATGTCTGTGTTACCCGCTTGTCCTCCGACATTTGGACCGCGAAGAATAATTCCGGCAAATCCTTTTGGTGTTTTTTTGTATCGAGAGGTTTCAAGCCATGTGTCGCGATTTCGAATGGGTAGCTTGTGATTTTCCCCAGCGAGAATTACGGGGCCTTTGCCCGGTACAGCTCTACGTACTCTTGTGCGTACCCAAGCACCAGCTGGAATGGCGACCCGATCTCCAAGAGATATATCAATAACGGGAATCCCTCCTGCCTTTACAACATTTGAGGCTAGGTTACTACGTGCAGAGGGTAAGAAACAAAGGATTTGTGGTGTGGACATCTCATACCTTTGGTGTGGATGGTTCTGTGCAAATGTGTGCCAAACACTGGATTTTTGAATAGATCAGATCACAGAAGGGAGATCCAGATGAATTGTGAACATAAGGACAAGCCTCATGTGTATATAAAAGAAAACAAGATTGTCGTTCAAAAGGACGATCAAGTTATTTCTATTAACCTATCTGATGCGCAAATGCTTGTTCAAGAAATCATCGAAGCGAACCAAATTTTACATAAGATGGAAGAAAAAAAGAAAAGTCGTATAGAAGAATTTCGTGTACGACTAAAAAAATGTTCCTCGGGTATCATAACGTCTGATCGAATGTCACATATTCTCCGATGGAATGACCGATTCTTACACAAGGCTTCGGTCAATATTTTGGCTTCTTGTTTCTCTCTAGATGATGATGGGTGGGCTGTGGTGATTCCAGAATTGACACGATATGGTCGTGTGGGTTTATTTTTTGCAATATCTACCCACGAAGATCAAGATATCGTCTCTGAATTGTGGAATTGGGGAGCTTTTGATGAAATTCTCTGCTCCACATTGTGGGATCTTCCTTCTACGCAGATCCCACAAACCTTTCAGACGAGGCTTGTTCCTTTTGTGTCTCAAGAATGCTTTATTCCTGCAGGAGATTTTATGATGGGCTCTGAAGGAATGGAAGCCTTACCTTGCGAATATCCAAAGAGAAAGATTACGCAATCGCGTGATATATACATGACACGATTTCCCATGACCCAATTGCAATACTGGTCTTTGACCGATCAAGAGCCATCTCATTTTCAAGGAGCGTTGAGGCCCGTGGATTCGATCTCTTGGTTGGATGCCGTACAAGCTTGTAATCTTTATTCGTTGGCAATGGGGTACAAGCCAGCATATCGCATAGAAAAAGAAGGAGCTGTTCTTTGGGATCAAAGTGCAAATGGGTATAGGCTTCCTACAGAAGCGGAGTGGGAATCTGCAGCACGTGCGGATCAAGATTGTTATTTCTCTGGAAGTGATGACCCATGCAAGGTGGCCTGGTTTTCAGATAATGCAACGGAAACAAAGCGTGTAGGAGCTAAAGAACCCAACTCTGCACACCTGTATGATATGACTGGAAATGTGTGGGAGTGGGTCTTTGATGCATATGATGAAGAAGCATACAGAAAGACTCCTACGATAGATCCGGTTGTAGAAGAAGGAACATACCGAGTATGTCGTGGTGGAGCATTTACCAGCTCCGCAGAGAGTTCTCGAATCAGTATTCGTGGAGCATATGAACCAGATGAGCGTAATTGGGCGGTAGGATTTCGGATGGTTCGTTTTGCCTAATTCACCATGGTGAAGGAGTACCTGTAATACCTTTCCGGACTTTTTTTCCTAGTATACGTATATCGGGGTGTAGTACTTGATCATCGCTCCAAAATTGCACCTGATCTCTAATTTGAGCATGGATCTTTGCAATGCGAGGCGGAAGAGGAAGATGATCTGTTTGCATCCGTAGATCCAATGCTTGTGCAGCGAGTAAAAGTTCGATGGCGACAATGTCTGCGAGGCATTCTAGTATTTCTAAGGTATGTCTTGCGGATATGGGAGCCATGGAAACATGATCTTCATGATGCTGAACGGTTGGAATTGAATCGACACTCGCTGGCATTGTAAGACCTTTGCATTCCGAAGCAAGTGCAGCCGCAGTGTATTGTGCAAGCATAAATCCAGAATTTAGTCCTGTACCTTGTACCAAAAAACTGGGTAGATCTTTGGATAGTTTTTCATGTGTGAGGCGAAACGTACGTCGTTCAGAGAGAGTTGCAAGTTGGGTTAGAGCGATCTTAAGATGATCAAGAGCGAGTGCGATTTGTGTACCGTGAAAATGTCCCGCTTCGATCCACTCTCCATCAATGAGTAAAGGATTATCAGAACAGCCATTGAGTTCTTGTTCCATAATTTTTTTTGTGTGGTTGATGGCGAGTAATGTTGATCCCATGACAGATGGTCCACATCGTATGGAGAAGGCATCTGGTTTTCGCTGTGGACCGACACGTTCAGAGTCTTGAAGTAAAGCCCGCAGTTGAGCTCCTATTTCTATACACTCTGGATGTCCTCTTAGGGTTAATGCTTTTTTATGGATGCACTGATTTTGCGCATAAATAGCCTCCATGGTCATTGATGCAGCAATAATGGCGGCGTCTAAAACTTTTTGTGCACGCACAACAGCAATCGATCCTAGAGCAGTACTTAGTGATACGCCATTGATAAGAGAAAGACACTCTTTGGCCGTGGGCTCAAGAGGAGTAAAAGTATCAGGGTGAGCTATATACCCACATACCACTGCTGCAATATGTGCCATGGGAGCCAGATCTCCTGCTGCTCCAACACTACCTTGTGATGGAACATCGGGAATATCATTGTTGTTGATTAATTCCAATATTTTTTGTGCAGCAATCGGCCTAGAACCAGTGAATCCTGAAGCCAAGACGTTGATCCTTGCAGCCATTGCGGCTCGAACATACTCTTTGGGCAAGAGTTCACCAACACCTGCACAGTGCCCGAGGATGAATTCCTTTTTTAGGTTTTCACTTTGGGTCTGTTCTTCTCCAAGTAGCCATGCTCTTTTGCTTTCGAGAATGGTAGACGGAGTGTGTAGCGCATTTTCTTCCATCTTTTGAAGAGAGGATTTTGCGATAGAGCATGGTTCTCCATGTGCGATGCGATGTAAAATATCACATGTCAGACTGGTTCCATCAATAAGATTCATGAAGACTCCTCTGTGGAGATGGCAAAAGCTCCTTTTTGTACTTGATTGGCAATATGTTCGATTTGATGTGCGATTAAAGTATTGGACGATTGCTCAAACAGGATATCGTGTACCATTTGGTATCCTTTTTTTGTACCCTTTCCCAGTTTGTGCTTGGGGTTTTTATCGATTCGGTACGATAATGCATGGCCTGCGGTCAATAGCTCGATCGCAATCACACGACGAGCATTGTCAAACACTTTCCGACAACGTCGTGCGGCCACGGTACTCATGGCAATATGATCTTCTTGATCTTCACACGTGGGAATAGAATCTACACTCGCCGGCCAAGCCAGAGATTTATTTTCGGAAACCAGTGCAGCGGCTGTGGTTTGTGGAACCATCATTCCCAATGCAGGCTTGTCTTTTCCAACCAAGCCAGGAGGCAGTCTTTGTGAAAGATTCCCTGTAGTGAGGCGGTATAATCGACGTTCTGATATTGAGGCAAGTTCGCAAATGGCTATTTTTAGACTATCGATAGCCATGCCGATTGGTTCCCCATGAAACATACCCGCACTAAATGCTTTGTTTTCATCGGGTTCTTCGAGTAAGATCAGTGGATTGTCTGTGGCAGCATTAAGCTCAATCGATATCTGCGAAGAGACAAAGTCATACATATCTCGTACAGAGCCCAAAACTTGAGGGGTGCATCGTAGACTGTATGCGTCTTGTACTTTTTCAGGGACAGAGTCGATAAGTGTAGAGCCTTGAATGTGATTGCGAATTTGTCTCGCACATTCTATCGCTCCACGATAGGGTCGAAGCTTATGCACAGAGGCATGAAAGGCACGAGAAACACCCAAAAGAGCTTCGATACTCATGGAAGCAGCAAGTTCGGCACTTTTTATAAGAGAACGTACGTCTTCGCACAGTAACGCCGCGAGGGCTGTCGAGAGTTGAGCTCCATTTGTGATGGCAAGTCCATCTTTTGCTTCAAGTAGAATCGGTTCAAGGCCTATTTTTTTCAGTGCTTCTGGTGCAGAGATCTTTTCTCCATGTACAATCGCTTCTCCAAGTGGATCTCCGATCAGAACCAATCCAAGATGTGCCAGAGGAGCAAGATCACCAGAAGATCCACAGCTCCCTTGCATGGGGATCACTGGAAGAAGATTATGATTGAGAAATGCGATCAGATACTCCACCAATAGAGGTCGACAACCGCTGACTCCTTTTGACAGAGCATTGGCACGTAGTAGCATCATTGCACGCGTGACATCTGGTGGAGCAATGGGTCCGACACCAGCCGCATGAGAACGAATAAGATTTCTTGAAAGGAGTGAAGACTGTTCTGGAGGAATGCGCAATCGTGCCAACGAACCAAATCCTGTGTTTACCCCATAGATTGCACGATCACCCAAAGAAGCATCACGTACCCACATATAGCTGTTTTGCATATTTTCACGAGCCTGTGAGCTTAAGGCAACTTCTTTATTTTGTCGTGCAACAGCGACAACATCTTCGATGGTCAATGTGTTGCCGGTTAGGTACAATGGCATATGTGGTTCCTCTAGAGGAAATTATCATACAACTTGTCTCTTTTCAAGGCATCTCTTTTATGTATCTTTGGGTTCTCTGATCATGATTCTTCCATTCGTCTTTTATTCTTGTACACCCGATCTCCCGGAAAAATATACCAAAGAAGAGGTTGTATCAACGAAAATAAATATTTTGCTCGTTACCATTGATACGCTTCGTGCTGATCGTGTCGGTGCGTATGGGGATACAAAAGCACAAACAAAAACAATTGATCTGCTTGCGCAAAAAGGAGTTTTATTTCGAGAAGCACATAGTCTATCTCCACTCACTCTCCCATCCCATTCTTCTATTTTAACAGGATTATACCCTAAAGAACATGGAGTACGTGATAATGCTGGTTTTGTTCTTCCCAATAAGATCCACACAATCGCAGAAGCATTGAAAACAGGTGGATATGAGACATCAGCGTTCGTTTCAGCTTTTGTATTGGAACATTCTTGGGGATTGTCACAAGGATTCGATCGATACCATGATCCATTTCATCCAAAAGATCTCTCTAAAGTTTCAGCACTTGGAGAAGCTCAGATTCCTTCATCAGATACCATCAATGCAGCACAAGCGTGGTGGAAAAAAACAAAAGGTCCCAAATTCTCATGGGTTCATTTGTACGATCCACATACGCCTTGGGAGACCAAAACGGGAGATCCATATCGAGGAGATATTGCACAAGCAGATCAGAATCTTGCACGGTTGATCGCGCAAACAGATTCTTCCGATTTGATCATCATTACCTCTGATCATGGAGAAAGTTTATGGGAGCACGGTGAGCGAGAGCACGGAGTTCTTCTTCATAGATCAGTGACACGAGTCCCTTTGATTATTCGTCCTCCGGGGACAATAAACGGGGTTACAGAACCACCTCCAAGAAATTCTATTTTGGAGGTCCAACGACCAGAAGGGGTTGATCCTCGTTTGATTCTAGAACCTGTCAAAGATGCTCCAAAAGCTGGTTATGTTGTGGATGATGTGGTTCGTCTTATCGATATCGCACCGACAATAGCAGACTATGCGGATGTACCCTTTTCTGCTTCTGGATTATCGTTACGTCCTTTTATAGAAGGTAAGTCACAGCCTTCTCGTATCGCGTATGCCGAGACTCTATTTCCCTACTACCATTTGGGTTGGTCATTTATGACAATGGTGCAAAATGCTCAAAGGCGTGTTGAAAAAGGTATTGATACTCGAGCAATGCTATGGAAAAGTGCACAAAAAACATTACCGACATCTGTGTTACTTAATGAGATGGACATGAGGTTCGGTTCCGATATACCTATACCAGGGGCTGTAACAAGTGCTCAGCAAGAAGCGTTACAAACGTTGGGGTATATGTCAGGAACGGAGACGATTAAGCAGGACATGGATCCTCGTGACCACATTCATGTCTTATCCGATCTTTTCCAAGCTCAAGAACTTCCTCACGAACAGGCTATTCCTGCTCTAATTGACTTGATAAACAAGTATCCCAACATGATTCATGCATACACAGCTTTGACATTACATTATGTACAAGCA
>NYTD01000069.1 GCA_002683315.1 Deltaproteobacteria bacterium
ACCCACTATTTATTACTACTGCAATTTTGTTGGGTACGATGGCTGATCCTCCTTTTCGTCATCGTTTGTCATTTTTATGTATATCCATATCTTTTCTACTTTCTTCCATTCACCCAATCATTGGACTTTTCTTTATTTTTGGATACTCTGGAGTTATTTTTTATCTTCCGAAAACAAAGGAAGAAAAGTTGGGAACTCCTTCTTCTCTTTTCAATGGGATCATTGTTGCCATGTCAACTGTAGTTCCATTCCTTATCTTTCGAACTTCTGTATTTCTCTCTATCGAAACTTGGAGCATATACTTCTCTGGGATTCTATTCGCTTTCGCAGCTCTTTCTTTCGTTCGAGTTCCCTCGATTATACGCAATTTGGCTCTTCTGGTTCCCATCATCAGTTACTTTGGTATTGGTCCTCTAATTGTTCAACTTAATCAAGCTGACCGACCGTTCTCGTATGAATCGATCCTCCTCGTATCTCTTGCAATTGGACATGGCACACTGCTCGCGACACTCCCGAGAAACTCCAAAACCTCTTGGATTGGAGTTGGATTGGGACTTACTATTGCATCGGTTCTACCATATGGCTGGGGCTTTACAATCGGAGCTTGCTATTTCATCCTTTTGCTATTCTCTACCGAAATAAAAACCAGGGTTCTCACAGCCTTTGCATTAATCTCCTTTATTTTTGGAGGACTATCTTCTCGTGGTCCAGATGCTCCTCTCCACGTGCAAAGCTTGTTTCGCAGTAGAGAAAATCAAGTCCTCAGTTTTGATCCACCAACATGGAATGCAACGGCTACTTTTTCCTTCACTCCAGAAGCTGATGCTCCCACATACTTTGATGATGATACTCCTGCACGAATAGAAATAGAAGGATTTTTTATGCTTCTTAATGATCGAAGAGCTTCAGCTGAACGATATGCCGGTCTTATCACACGAGCTCTTCATCCATCACCACAAAAGATGCTTGTTTTTGGTGATAATGTGGCCAATACATTTACACTCATTCAAAACAGTCTTCCCGATCAAACACTGAGCTCTACTCCTATTCCTCAATTCACACAAACCATAGCCAACAATAACCCTACGAGAAAAAACATCTTTCTATCACCAGAGATTCAACTCCTTCCATTTCACCCACAAGAGATCATCCATCGAGAATCTAATGTCGATATAATTATTGATATTCTTCATAGCCCTATTGGAAATGCCATAAACCAGCCCAACGATTATCTGCGGTTGTATCGAATTCAAAAAGTACTTTCCGATGATGGAATCTACGCACAACTTATTCATCTTCGAAATTTTCCTCAAGGTTCTCCACAATTACAAGCGAAACAGATCGCACAACATTTTCCCTACGTTCAAATTTGGCTTCCCCCACAAGGAGCCGATAGTCTGCTCATCATCGGTGGTCAAAAACCATTTGCATGGGAACAATTCTCTTCATTTCTTCAACAACAATCGTATGACGTCATGGAAATCGGTTCATTGGCCATAGCCAATCAAGATGCTATCGCACAATGGAGCGACCAGGCTACAGCAAAGACGCAATACCCACTTCGTCCGATTCTTCATCTTGCAACCCTTGAAGCACATATCTGCTCTCCTGAACAGATATGGACCAATCCCCCCAAAGATCTCTCTGCTCGACTTGAAGTCAAAAGACGATTTTTAAATATTTTACAAAAAGCTGGTGATGGAAAAGTAAATGAGGTTTTTCAAGAGGCTTCTGCATTGTTTCAGGGAACTACAGATCCTGGCGTTACTCTTGCCCCTTTATTGGCACCACATCTAAAAGATGCCCAAAAATCCATTGCGCTCGCACGAAATGAAGGACAGAAGTCCAAACATTGGGAAGAAGCCAAAAAGTACGCCATGACTGCATCCATGCTTTCTCCCAAAAACCCCATTCCCAAAGGTTTGCTCGGAGAGATCGCGATCGGTCAAGGGATGCCTTCCGTGGCAAAAAATCATTTCCAAGATATCCTCAATGAGGACCCTAAAAACATCATCGCTATTCATGGAATGGCTCGTATACATGGATTAGAAGGAAATGAAGAAGAAGTTGAAAAATGGTTAAATGAAGCCATCGCACAAGGGGGACAAGATTGGAGAAATCATCATAATCTAGGACGTTTTTATCAGCAAAGCGGTAGCTTAGGTGCCGCCGAAAAAACACTAAAAAAAGCTCTCTCACTTTCTCCAAAAGACTCTATCGAAACACGACTTGTCCTGTGTGAACTCTACCTTGATCAAGGAGAAGCGACACGAGCCCTCCTGGAGATTGAACGAGTCATACAGATCGACCCCACAGCCAAAGCATGGTTTTTACGAGGCAGAGCATACTTTGATCTAGAATCCTATCAAGAAGCAGAGGATGACTTTCGTAGAGCGACCCTTGCAGATCCACAATTTCACGATGCCCGAGGCGCCATTGGTACCGTAAAAATAGCCATTGGTGATCTTGAGGGTGCCGCACAGGCCTTTCGTACAACACTTCGATTTGATCCCAGTAACTCTGCAGCACAGCAAAACCTGAAACTTGTAGAGAAAGAATTAGCCAAACGATCTACACCTCCTCAATAGACAGTTATTATGGTAATCAAGACAATAATTTTTGAAGATACCCAAGAACAAAAATAGGACATGCAACATGGCTGGATTTACAAAAAAACTGCTTCTCGGACTTGGTATTAGTTTGGGCCTGTGGGGCATTACAGAATTAGTAGTGGGAAATCTTTTTCTTGAAGATCTTCGCAACTGGGCCTCTCCTCCTCCTGCCAAACAAGAAGAAATCACACTATATGGAAATCCGTATCTCATTTTTGAAAATGTTCCAGGTTCTTGGTCTACAGCAAATCAGCATGTAAACTTTACAGCAAACATCAACTCTATGGGTTTTCGAGCTCCAGAACTTGCGATTCCAAAACCAGATGGTATTCGTCGTTTCATAACAACGGGAGATTCAAGCGTATATGGCTTTGGCGTAAATGACAATGCCGTCTTTTCTTCTGTAGCGGCAACAAAACTCGGGTATAAAGTAGAACCAATCAACGCAGCTGTTCCTGGTTATTCATCCTACCAATCCTTAAATCTTCTCAAGCTACGCGGCTTCAAAATGGAGCCTGATCTGTTGGTCATCGCGAATATCTGGTCTGACAATAATTTTGACGCATTTGTCGATAAAAATGTTCTTGCATTATATTCTGGATACGAAGCCTCTGTTAGTGGTTCTGCCAAACGCGTGCTGGCTCGTTCCGCGATTTACCGTGTTCTTGACTGGCGATTAAGACTCAAAGAACATCGATCCAATATTATCAAAAAGCGAAAAGTAGGCTGGCAAGTCGGTTCCAATGAACACATCGGACTGCGAAGAGTAGATATCAATGATTATGCCAACAATCTAGAGACAATGGTACAAATGGCCATCAACAACGATGCGGAAGTTGTCTTTGTTATGCTGGCTAATGAAGAAGACATCGAACAAACTGCAGGTGACAAAGCTTGGACCCCTTATCGTAAAGTGATGGAAGAAACAGCACTTCGATACGGCGCTCCGTTTATCAATGTACCCGAACTCTTTCGTCGCTCTGGGCTATCCAAACACGAACTTTTTTTGGATGAGATGCACCCTACAGTACAAGGCCATAAGATTATGGGGGATGCTCTTGCCGAGCTTCTCATGAGCCATGACTGGGTCAATGGAGGACCTCTCATGACAGAGTTTGATGGCTCCGATCGTCCTCAATATACAGATCCATTCATCAAAGGAGCAACCTCTTCAGGAGCAATCACTGGATTTTCCAATGATTCGGGACCAACAAAGATCGAAGGCACAATCAAGTTTGATGGATACAAAAGTGGAATGATTCAAATTGATGCACTATCAGCAGGAAGAAGCCAAACCGTACTCAATGTTGTAAAACAAGCTGGCCCCGGACAATTCATGATTCCTATTGGACAGCCAAGAAAGGTCATCTTACGTGCCTATATTGATCCAGAAGGCGATGGACCAGATGCCGATGATCCTTTGATTGATTTGGGAAAAACCGTATTAAGTCTTGACCAAAATCCAACCCAAAGAGTCCTTATCGATCTCGATGCAAAAGAAGTACGTCCTCAATAGCAGATGTGAATCGTTCAAAAAACCATTCGGATCCCATCAATCTCTTTTAGCACTTCATATCCTTTATATAGCTGATTCGAATCCATAGCCATGACACCAATATGAATCCGGGTAAATCGACCTGTTCGTGAAGGAATCGACTCCACTGCTTGAATAGAATCAAAAACATGCGTGAGGGCAGCCTTACAATCCTCCAAAATATTTTCTCGATCCTTTGCGATAATCCGAAAAATAAAGAGCGTTGGAAATGTTAATAGTTCGTCGAATCCTTTGGACATCTAATTCTCCACACGAATACCGAGAAGAGGCACTATCGGAGGACCAACAACAAGCTGCTCATCGGTAAAATTGAAGTTGTATATGGGATATAGGAAGTTTGCACTTGGGGGTACATACCAAATCTCTGCATACGTGACAATTGTATGATTGAAAGCATACCATTTCTTCGCAATATGAAGATCAAGCTTTTGATAATCAGGTAGACGACCGGATGCTGAATCATCCAGAATTGGAATATATCGATCTTCTTGCGCGATGTATCGTCCATCAACAGGAGGAATATACGGCATCCCTGATGAATATCGATACCGCACCCCAAAATCAATATCAGGTCTCCACTGCCATGAATATACAAAATTTAATGCAAAAGGTTGTATGTAGAGTTCTTGTTGTTCACTATGTGCAACTTGTAAAGAGAACCACGAAAAGATCTTGGAAGAAGGAGAATAAGACAACAACAACTCGCTACCGAGTGCCCAACCATCTTCTCCAGACTCTCTTCCTTCTATATCCCTTCCCCATACATCCAAAGAGAATCTCCAATCTTCAAGTCCATACATCTCCAGACCCGAGCTAACCTGATGTGATGTCAAAACAGAGTCCCATGTATCTTCCCGTGTAGCAAGTTGACTGTATTGCCCTCCACCAATACGAAATTTGAACATTTCGTTGGACCATTGCACTGTCAATCTAGGGTCAAGCGTATTCTCCCCAGAAAAACTTTGCTGTACACGTACCCCCGGATACCATGAAAAAGAAGGACCCTTCTGCCTTAACTCAATCCATCCCGCAACAAATCCATCTAAAAAATCATCATCTATGGGCTCACCGGCTTCTAAATAAGGTGCCTCCCCTGAAAGAGAGAACCATGAATTTTCAGCTGTACACAATACATCTGTGACCCCTCCTTTGCCTTCTAACCCCCAAGAAATCGATGCCGAATCATTCAACAACCAATAATTTTGGCTTCGCGCATATACATACTGCTCTTGCCTCTCTTGTACAGCACTAGAAACTTGCCCATCCCACTGATCATGTACCAAACCCAATGTACTTTGGGAGTGTAGCTTATCACCTGCGAATGAAAAACGACCCAAGATCCCATGAAACGTACGCTCATATAAAAAATTAGGGTTTTCTGTTCTGGAGAAAGGATCCAAAGACTCTGAATCAAATGCATATCGTCCATATCGATCTGAGGCTCCTATTGCAGAAATACCCCATGAGCTTTTCGAAGATATGGATTGATCATAACGAAGCAGATAGTCCCAAAAAGCTGGCCATAAAGAATACTGATCGTTTCCAGAGGAAAAAATGTCTGCGTAGCTTCGTCTTCCAGAAATGGAAAGTCGACCAGAACCAATCTTTTGAGAGTAGTACCCCCCTCCCATTATAAAATTTCCGTTAACTGCGTATTGGCGTTCATCACCAGTCACTTTTCTGGTCTCTACTGAAACTACGCCCCCTGCAGCATTCCCAAAAGAAACACCATATAAAGCAACTGGAGGTCGGTGATCGCCCCTACTGAGCAAGCACACACAAGTTAGCGTCCAGAATGCGCCGCCCACCCCGCTCCCCCCGCCGCTTCAAGCCGCACCACGACG
>NYTD01000070.1 GCA_002683315.1 Deltaproteobacteria bacterium
AAGGCGGATTCAAACGAGTTCAAGCATTCGTCAATGTCGTATGAATTTTCCCCTGTGTATTTTATGGCATTTGTAGCCGCTAAAAAAATATACCAATTCGTCACGGAGCAGGAGGAAAAATGGATATTGACTGATCTTCATCAAAGGGGCGCATTTCACGCTGATGATGATCTCCTCGATGTCGTGTATTGGCATTTGCGATACGGGCAATCTAGTAGCGAAAGCGCACTTTGCGTAGCTAGGGGCTTTATTCGATGCAGACGAGTACAGGAGAGCGAGTACGACCCCAGTGGTGCAGACACTCTATCTATGGAAGAAAAAATTCGGGAACCAAGGCAATGTGCACCAAAGTTTGATAGAGACACAGAGGCCTTTCTTGAAGATTTGGCATCTCGCATACCTCACGACACGCCCCATGACGCGCCCCACAACGCGCCTCACGCCGCGCCTCGCCGCGACCACATCTCTCACGCATCAAGTGCATGAGGCCTATTGATGCCATTTAAAATATTGACCTCCTTTCATATATGCGCACCGCGGCATGTCTCTAAAGATAAAAAGATTCGATCCCAAAAACATCAAACCCGATCGCATCTTTCTCTTGATCGGGAAGCGCGGTACAGGGAAATCGACACTATTGAGAGATCTCATGGCCTATATGCAACCCTACATCGACGTCACGGTGGCCATGACGGCAACCCAAGAGAGTGCCGAGATGTTTGAGAGCTGCATGCCAGAGTCCTGTGTCCACCGGGAGTTTAGTGAGGCGGCCATTCAGAAGATTCTCGATCACCAAAACGCCACGGCGCGCAAGAAGAAGCCGCTGAAGCACGTCTTGATCGTCCTCGATGATCTCATGTTCGATAAGAGGGTCGTCAAGGGGCAGAACATGCGAGAGATCTACATGAACGGTCGTCACTGCGCCATCACCCTGATGATTACGGCGCAGTACTGCATGGATCTCGGCCCCGAGCTCAGGTCTCAAATCGATTACTGCTTCTGTCTCCGCGAACCCGTCGTCGCCAATCGCATCAAGCTCTGGAAGTACTTTTTCGGCGGCTTCGAGACCTTTGACGACTTTTCGCTCACCTACTCGCAATGCACCTCCGATAACGAATGCATCGCCATCGACAACACCGTCAAGTCGAACGAGCTCGAGGACTTTATATTCTGGTACAAGGCAAACATCAACATGGCGCCCTATAAGCTCGGTGGCCCGAGCTTCTGGAAGGCACACAGCACATTCTACTACACGGACGAGGAGATGGACGAGATGAGAGAGCGCTACACGCAGATGCACGATTCGACGAGGGGTGCGAAGAAGCGCATCGTCTCTGTCGAAAAGGAGACGGAGGAGGAGAGCAGCAAGAGGCGCATGCTCTCGCGGTAGGTCACATGCAATAACACATCAATAGACCGGTGCAGAAGCAACAGGGAAAGACGGCGTTGCAACACTCGCCGCAATCGTCACGATGAGCATTCACATTCACATTATCGACTCTCGACTCATCTCTGACCCAATACCCCGCTCCCCCCACTACTCGTCCATCACCCTCCTCACCCTCCTCACCCTCGCTGTCCTCGCTGTCCTCCGGTGTCCCCTGCCAGACCAGGGTCCGAGCCCTGTACCCATCATCCACACCACTGAGTCGATCCACCTCCTCGCCACACCGCACCAACCTGAATGGCAAAGTACACACCGGGCAGCTCGGGGCCACGATTTTTTGCTGATGATTGATCCACTCTCTGATACAGCCTTCATGGAAATGCATGGCGTGTTGACACGGCCAAAAAAAGTCAGTGTCCTGATCGAGTCGAAAGGGGCATTCGCTCGTGCCGTTTGCGTCTTTGCATTCAAAGCATATAAGACAATCCTCACCGACCACCATGAGTCAACCTTGCTTAACTTATATTATTTTTAAAATCGCCTCTTGTCGAATGAGTGATTTACCTTTTTTTTCGAATATATATATATATATATAATTATAGATTACGAGACTGGAGTTTCCATCTCGAGATTTTTCATGTCGTCGTCGCGGAGACTCAGACGCAAAATAGAAAATCTGGAATGTTTTGTATACACATTGGAATGTAAAAACCGCACACTGGCCATGCAAAACAGGGACCTCGGGCAAAAGATCAAGCGACTCGAGGAGGATAAAGGGGAGGAGAAATCGATACCGCGGGAGGAAAATGACACGCTGAAGTCTCATGTTTCGGAGATGTGGACAAATCTTGATGATCAAACAAAAACTATATTTATAGACTTTATAAGTAACACGGAGAGGGGTAAGGAAGCATGGGAACGGATAGAAGATTACCATGAATTGCTAAACGATCACAATAAGTTGCGGAAAGAAGTCGACGAATTTGCGCAACACTTGCAAAATGTAATGATGCCAGGAGAATAAAGATATCCTCTAGCCTCTCTACAGAGGCCTCAACTACTTATTCTATTAGATTGTCTTCTAAATTCTGTCCAAATGCGATTAATTGCCCTTTCAAGAGTGAATTCTTAGCTTTGAGAGTATTTATTTGAGCTTGCTTTTGCTGTCCTTTCTCTAATGCTGTTGTCAGCAGCTTCCTTTGCTCGTCGACTTGACTCTGCATATCGTTTCTTATTTTTTCCTTTTCTTTTCTAAAATTTTTTCTCTCGTCCTGTAGTTGCACTGTTAATTCCTGTGTTATTTTTTCCCTTACTTCGTCAGTTCGTTGAAGTTCATTCTTTTTGTATTCCTCAACGCCTTCTTCCAGTTGTCGCCAGTTGGCATTTAGCGCTGTTACTTTTTCCACTTCGTCATCAAGAGCATCTTCTTTCACTTGAAGAGCCTCTTTGCTCTTTTTAAGATCCTCTTCGCTCTTTTTAAGAGCCTCTTTGCTCTTTTCAAGAGCTAGATTTAGCGCTGTTACTTTTTCCACTTCGTCTCCTAACATCCTTGTTAGGTCATCAAGAGCATCTTCTTTCACTTGAAGAGCCTCTTTGCTCTTTTTAAGATCCTTTTCGCTCTTTTTAAGAGCCTCTTTGCTCTTTTCAAGAGCTAGATTGGTCCCTGAAAGAATTTCGAGTTGGGTAGTAAGTTCTGTATTTTTTTCCGTGAAAATTCCTAGGTGGGTTTCACAATCTACTTTCTGTAGCTTTTCTTGTTCAATCGCTTGTTTCAATTCTTTCTCAGCTATTTTACAATTTTCGAACTTTTCGATTATTTCTCCCTGTGCTAAATCCAGATCAGATTCGAGTTTCTCAATGCGCTTCTTCAGAGCCCTTGATTCCTGTTTTAATTGTGCTATTGATTTATCCTTCTCAATTTCACTGTCTTCTAAGGCCTTGTGAGACAGCACAATGCGTTGGACTTTTTCGCAAATGCGCTGCAATGGCTCGTTGTATTCATTCCCGTTGTATTCACAGGTTAAGTCCTGATCTCGATTCACCTTCATGAATATAGTTTTTATTATTGTGCAATAAAAAAAATGCCATTGTAACATGTAAATGTATGCTTTGTTACTTTTTGTCTGTGGAGACGAATTCGACACGCATAAATGTGTTGAAACTACTCAGTGATGTGGAGCAGATTGCAGACGGCGTTCCCGATCGTAGCCGACGCGATGGCGACCCCATAGGCAAAGGCAGCAGTCTGGTCCTCGGTACCGTGCTCGTCGATACGGACCAGGGCCAGGGTGGCGGTCGCCAATGCGACAGGCATGATGAAAAAGTCACTCAGTAGTGTCGCCAATCCTCGGAAGCCGCTCGACCTATGCGTGCCGTCGCTTCTTTCCCATTCATAGCGTCTCTTGAGAGACGTCGTGCCGGTGACGGAGAGGATGAATCCCATGGCAAAATGGAGACCAGTTACGATGAAAACAATCGACGCGGCCATTCGCGCCTCGTCAACGAGATGGAGGGCCAGTGAGAGGATCAGTAGCAGGGTATAGGAAAAGTAGGCGTACATTACAATCAGTTCAAGGCACGTCTTTGGAGGAGGTGAAATGGGTAGATTTGGGCTGGACTCGGGCTCGGCATGGGAGCCGCGAAAGAAGTCGATAATGCGCGAAATCATGTTTGTTGGGTTTTCATTAAGAATGAGAAAAAAAAATCAACAAAGTAACCAACAAACCAAGCATTCCGTACAAGCTGGCTATCTTGATGCACACTGGATTGGTGCATATTGGACGACTCTGTTTCCGCTTTCCCACCTTTTTTTTACCCCCTCTGTCTCTGTTTCATGTATCTAGCCATTCTCTTGCGTCTCTGGTTTACATTCGATAAAATTAAAAGAGTTTTTTCAGAAAATAAAAAATTTCCTTTTTGGGAAATGTCACAATTTCACCTTCCTAAAAAGGAAATTTCACCTTCCTAAAAAGGAAATTTTCAACCAAATTAATATACGTGGCTCGAACCAACTTTGATTTATGAAAAAAAACTTTTGACTTTTGTCTGAAGCTGTCGGAAGAACTTGAATTTTTGAATTTTTTTGAACTGGGTCCGTACGGACACATACGGATCCAGTTCAAAAGGGGTCGATTATTTCACACACCCAAGGTCCCCCGACGGGCCCTCCCTCGGTCGCAGATTATGGTAGACAATGTAACCAGATTCCTTTCAAAAGAGAGGATCAAGGAGAGGATAAAGAAGAAGCGACGATGTCGTGCATTCGTCTTGGCGTGTGTCTATCGGTATGGTGGCTGGATACTCGAATATGCCTCTGGGATGCTCAAGAATGATTTCATAATCACAAAGGCGGCAGTCAGGCAGGACGGCAATGCGCTCCAACACGCCTCGGAGGAGCTCCAGGGTAATTACGATATTGTCATGGAAGCCGTCAAGCATAATGGGGCTGCGCTCCAATACGCTTCGGAAGAGCTACAGAATGACCCCAGAGTCCTCGTGGAAGCCATCAATCAGAAACGTCTGGCGCTTCAGAGCGCCCAGAGCCAAGTTTGGCAGAAAGGCTTGGTCGACGCAAGCGATCATTACAGAGAGAATTTGGACACTATTCAAACGAAAAAGAGGGTAAAGTTTCATTGAGTTTCATGAACCGCTCCCCCACGCAAAACAAAACGGGAAGCAGGTTGTACATGACTTTAAATTTGTTCATTTGATTGTTGTTGTTTGCTGTATGCTTCCCTGTCGCATTTGCTACAGCCTTTTGACCTTGTCTGGGCCTCGGCACAAGGAATTTGCGATTGTGGTGTATCCTGCTCGCGCGTGGTTTCGTCTTGGTTCGCTCTTTACCGATGCGCAATGGTTGCATATAAGCGAGCCCGCATATTAAACTAACTAAACTAACTAAGCATTCATGCAAGCGATTGCCAAAGAGGCTCCCCGTCGTAGCCGTCGAAAAAGAGCCAAAGGACCGCACCAGAGCTCCTCTCGACATCGACACCGTCGGGGAGACGAGTGAGCACCTCCTTGATGTGACGCGAGAGGGTCACCATCCTCTCCCTGAGGGCCACCTGACCGCTCCCGGATGAGGCCTTGTAGTCGTCTGGATTGTATCTTATCCATAACGTGAAGCATCCCAGAGCCTGAGAGATGTTTTGCATCCGGATGGATTCGCAGGATTTTTCAATGGACTCGTG
>NYTD01000071.1 GCA_002683315.1 Deltaproteobacteria bacterium
AAGATGAATCCGTATTGATTCTTCCTCGTTACGTAAAGCAAGACTTTGTGGTTGGGACTCTTCATCATCATCTCGACAAAGAGAATCCCAAGACCATTGAAACATCTCATGATGTGTCTCAATGATTAGATTTTGAGGGGTCTCAATTAGTGTTCCTCGCAAAATTTTTCTCCTTCTCCAAAAAAACACATAGTCAGGGTGCTTATGTTTTACGATTACATTACAAATGTTGTGAAAGACATGTGTCAGATTGGTAGAGAGTACAAAGATAGAAGTAGGGTTTGTAAGGGACTCAAATTCAATACCTTTAGAAGTATGCTTGACTGTATGTATGTGACAAAGCTCTATTTGGTTGACACTTTTCTTGTTCCAAGATGCGCTATGGATATATAAATATTTTTCAGATATTATGATATATTGACGCGTTAGTTTAAATAATCCTGTGCTATTCCATAGACCTTGGATTGATCCATCAAGCATCGCCTTTGTAAGACTTTGTAGAATATGTAGGTCAGCTCCTCTTAATGTTAGTTTCTGCTCGTTGTGCTGCAATGTAAGAGTATATTTTGTGAACTTCCATTTTTGGATAGATTCTTTGCTGTGTGTATGGGTTTCTTTTTCACTTTGAAGCACAATTTTTGAGTTGTAAACTGATATTAGAATAGATTTTTGATTCCAAGTAGATAGAGAGCCTGACCATATTGAGTGTATATATCTTTGTTCTTTGTATGCTATGAATGCACCTAGTATTGCATCATGGATATAGCGAATATGAGAGAGTGGTGTATTCTCGTAGAAATAAAAGATAATCAAGCCAACATGAGTGAGAAAAATAAGTTGTGGTTGTTCCTCAACGTTACGCAATTCAATATTTTCTATTTTATAAAATGAAATAGAAAATATACGGTCACGTTCGACAAAGCGTACTTGATTTTCTTGACATTCAAGTCTTCCAAAGGAGAATTTTTCACCCTCAAAGCGAAAGCAGGGCAGTGAAAGTAAAGAAAAAATCTCTGCCTGTTTCATAAATCCCCCGTTACAAATCGTGACATTTTTTTACGGACTTTGTAGGATTTTCTGTTGTGAAAAATTCCACTGCGAAACAATCTCGGCCGATATTCCTTTTGCAAGAGTTTGATAGCCCGATTGTGACAAGTGACAACTATCATGAAAATCTTCTGGTTTGGGTTCAAATAAAAAAAGAGGAAATTCGCTTTTTAGTAAATGTTCATTCATAATCTGATTTGGCCGGCCCGGTAACATATCAAGATTAAGAGCTGCAACACGGTCTTGTTGATGAGGCTCATTATGGTTTTGGGCACAACGCGCTTTTTGGTACCAAGCATATGCATGCCATGGATTTTGTTTTGTGAGTATGTCTAATTTGATTTGACATGATGGGTTCTCTATATCTATAAGGGATAATTCAGCCTCCCACTTTTGTGTTGAAGAAAGAGTTGGACTATGGATAGAAATGGCCGGAGGAGTATAAAGATTGCTTGGAACCACAACAAAAATGATGGGAACATTTTTATTGTGGGCAGATTTATTTAGCTCTCTTAGATTGCGAATGTAGCGTGTGATGACGGCATTTTGAATGGAGTCATTGCGTCTTCTATTTATTTCATCGACATCCTCTGAATTTTGAATATGAGCTTGTAAAAGGGTGTTCCATCTTTCTTGTTGGGTTTGTTGAATTTCTCTGGCGGTTTTAGAAAACAGAAACATTTGGAAATATGCCAATAGATGAAAGGTCGGTTGAGGTTGATATGTCCAATTTTGGTTGGATTGTTCCAGGTTGATAATATGATTGAAGAATTCGTTGTTTCCAGAATATATGACAAAAAAATCAGGTTCATACTGTAACGCTTCAAGACCAAGTGCAAGCACATGGTCACTCCCAAAAGATGCTCCTCCAAGATTGATTACTTCAACTTCTTCTCCACTAGCAGATAAGAATTTCTCAAGTTGCCCGGGAAATGTTATTTTTTGATCCTTTTCGAAAGGAACACCAAGTGTCGTGGATCCTCCGAAGCAAAAAACTCTTTTACGATTTGTATTTTTGGTAAATGAAAATGGATGTACAAAAGAGGATAGGTTGGGATTGGGAGTAATTGTATCACCCTGCTCAATCAGCAAAGGAGGTTCCACATAACCAGCAGCTGGTCGTATCCCAGAGCTCCAACCTACGATATCTTTAGGAGTAGGTGGTATGAAAGGAAAAAATGATTGTGTAATTATTTCTACAATTAACAGGAGAACAAAAGGAAATGACACAGCAATGGCGCGATGGGTTATCTTTGTTGAGAAAGGAAAGTGTGTCATGTTTGTTTTTCTCTCATGTTTGACTCCGGAGCAGGTGGAGGCTCCAATTGTCCCTCCCGAATCTGAGAAACAAAAGTCTGGTGAATGTAGCCTAACCGAGTTTTGGGCCCATGTTGATTCAAAAGGTCGAACGATTTATGTTGATCTCCGATACGCAGACAATAATCAAGCTCCTATGCTTGTGGATATTATTTTTGAAAATAGAGTTGTCCGAGGATTTGAGTGTCCTCAAGGTGGAGAACAGACGTTAAGTATTCCACCTGTAGAGGCTGCTTGGGTGATGGCGTATGCTGATTTAGATCAAGATGGTCCATCGGTTACTGATCCACAAGGCCGTTCACAAATCATTACGAATACAGATGAACGCCTTTTCATTGAGCTGGTGCCAGGAGCTGTGGTACAAGAAGCACTTCAATTATCTCCTCCTCAGGCTCCCAGATGAAGTTCTTGCTGGTGGCTTTCGGGTTTGCTTTGTGTACATGTATTTTGCTTTCTCCGGAAGTCATCTTTGATCCGGAACGAGTGATAGGCAAAGAGACAAGAGATTTGTACGACCATCTTGCTTTACTCGACTTGTGGTCTATTCAAGCTGATAAATGGAGCTTTCCAACAGGTGGGAGTCTTGTGCCTCCCGATATTTTTTCCATGCTCTTTTCAGTACCGTTTATGGGTATGGGTAGGGGAGTGGCCTTTGACATCGCTCTTTGGATACAACTTTGGTTGTGTTGCATGGGGGGGTATAGCGTAGGGAAACATGTAGGTTCAGGAGTAGTCGGTGGAGTTGCGTTTGGATTTTCACCATTTGTTTTGGGACAGTTATATACAGGTGAAACCGAAACGATGAATGGTTGGACACTGGCTTTTCTCCTCTCTGCATACATACACAATCCACGTTCTTTATGGGTTGGGCTGTGGCTTACTTTGACATCTCTTGGTTCGTGGTACTATGGTATGTATGCTTGCATATGCTGGTTTTTTGCTACTTTGTGGCGTTTTTTTTCGGATGACTGGGATCGTCGACTTCTCTATCCTATATATGTATTTTTTGGCTGTATTGCTATTCCAGTCGTTTTGTATTCATATATACTATTAGAGCCAGATCAGATGTTTCGAGGTCCGACGATGTCAGATTATTTGGATGTGAATCCAAGAGCTTTGGCCAGTTTTAGTGTAGATTTGGCGGCCTGGTTTGGACACGAAAGAGTCGATGCTGGGCATGATGACCGTCTGAGTCTGACGATTGTATTGCTTTCGTGTATGGGAATCGTCTCTTTAATCAAGGAGAAATATTGTGGTTGGAAGATAATCGTAATTCTTTTGGTTGGGACGTTGATGCTATCTTTGGGACCGATCTTGCACTGGAAATCCGAACCGTTTTTTTCGTGGATGCCGTACCGCATATTTGCAGAATTACCTGTCTTGTCCTTGATGCGTCTACCACATCGCTGGTTGGTTGTAAGCTCTTTGATTTTTGCTTTTCTTGCATCACGAGGAGGTAGAGGATTGGCATTTTTGTGGTGTGTTTTAATCTCTTTTGAGGGATTGTATATGAACCATCAAGGGCGATTCTCTGTGGGTATTCAGGCACCGAGTATTATCGATTTGTATGATGGACCCGTATTGGAGCTTCCTTCTCGAACAATGAAAGGTGATTTGAGAGGAAAGTATTTGTTGTGGCAAAGAGAGCATCAGCACGCTACAGCGTATTCATTATTGATGCAAGGATGGAGCCCAGCCCTTGATAATGAACCGCTATTTATAGCAGTTACTTCTGTTGACCGACATGATCCAATCTCTGTTCGGACTGTGGAAGCATCTCAATTTCGAAAGGGAGAATTTGCTCAGTCAGTGCAAGATTGGCAAAGAGCCCCCGAATGGTCAACTCTTTATAAAAGTGGGTTTAGACTTCGGAAGATGGGTTTTAGCAAGGTTGTTTTGTTTCGCGCTGCGATGCATGAGCAAGATGCACTAGAAGCACAACGTATCATCGAAGCTGCTTTGGGAGTACCATTTATCGAAGAAGAGGGAGTGGTCGTATGGAACCTTTGATCTCTCGATGGTGGGGTGCTCTTGTGTGCTATGTGGTAATGGCTGGCATCGTTTTGTATCCTGCTTCTGTTGCACCATTTTCGTCTATTACAGGTCATGAGCAGGCGACTGCAGGATGCCATGTCTGGGTTCTTTGGTGGGCTCAACAAGGATTATCCAATATAGAAACGGATCTAATATTTTACCCATATGGGGGGGATGTCATGAAGCTATATGGTTCAGATGTTCTCAGTCCTCTGATCTTTTCGTGGGTAGAGCTGTCACCAGTGTTTTTATACAACATCTGGGTTTGGTTTCTTTTGGTATTCGGTTCGATGGGACTGCGAGCCTTATCTATTTTTGAGGATAGCGCAAAGAGCGGCGCTTTTGTTGGTGGAGCATGCTTCTTAAGTGCTCCCTTCCTTTTACATGAGCTATTAAACGGAACATCGGAAATATTAGCTTGTGCTTTTGTCCCATGGTTTCTTTTGTATCTCAAACGAGTTTTGAACGAAGACGACATTTTCAATCCGATAATCTTGGGCGTATTGGCTGGTCTGAGTGTTATGAGCTCAGTGTACAATGCATTTTTCTTATTGTTGGTTACACTGTTTGTCTTTCTGTGGGAAATCATTTCTTCTAGAAAACCAATATGGAACAGGAAACGTTTTCTTCGGTTGACCTATTCTTTTCTTTATTCGATCCCTTTCTTCTCTCTTGTTGCGTGGTTACAGCTGGGACATGGTGCGAAAGAAACAGCTTCGAGAAGAGAAGACTGGATGTCTAAGGAATTACTCCTTCCTGATTCTTTTGCTTCTTTGGAAGATTGGTTTGATCCAAGAACGGTAGATCTTCCCGCTATATTACCTCTTCCCGATGGAAGTACATTTGAATACTGGACATTGTGTACCGTGTATGTTGGTTGGATCATCCTTATTTTTACCGTATTATCACTGCGAAAGAAAGTGGACATGTATGTTTGGGGGGCATTAATCGCTGCTTGTATTGCAATGGGACCATATCTGCGAGTACATGGAGAATTGGTTGCAGATGGTATCGCTCTTCCTCTTTCCACACTGGCTTATCTTTTTCCTCCTTTATCTATTGTAGCGCTACACTCGTATCGATTTGCAGCGATGGTGGTAGTCTGTACTGGTATATGTGTGTCAAGAGGTGCTTCTCGTTATTGGTGGGCAATATTGATTGTTCTGGAAGCATTGGTCTTTTCACCGGTTCCCTATCCAGCGCAAGTAACGAGCGCACAAGAATCTTTATCATTATCCTCTTTGCAAGCCGCATCGAAAGGTGCTGTGTTGACAGCTCCACTGGCTGTTGAGAATCTGCATGATTTATCACAGGCCCTTGTGGCGCAAACCCAGCATCAAAAGCCAATGCAAGATGGCGGAATTCATAGAAGGATTGGTGGAGATGCAATTCAACTTTTTACGGAAAATGCTCTTGTGTCTGCAATGAGTCATCGAGACGGTCCTGTCCTGCTTGAAAAAAACGTTGCTGATGAAGCAGCGATTGCACTATGTGAGATAGGGTATCGTTACTTGTTGCTGAAAAGAGGGGATCAAGAACTTGAGATTTGGGCAGACAAATGGCTTGGAAAACCGACGTCACAAGATGATATGTGGAGTTGGTGGAACCTTCCTCATTGTGCCAAAAAGGAGAAACCATGATTGGATTGTTACTGCTGTTAATTGTCGCTTGGGCCGATGAAGATCAGCTTTTACGGATTGCCATTAGTGACACTGAGTACAAGCGATTGCAACGTCCTATCGTGGTGGTAAACGGAGTATCGGTTCCTCTTTTTGATGATGGGTCTTTATCTGGAGATGTAAAAGAAGATGCTATTTGGGTGGCATCAACCTTTGTTCCGCTGGGGAAAAATGTCATGATACAGCTGCGTGATGCAAATGGGATTATCGGAGAGGTTCCCTTGGAACTTCCACAGAACGAGACACATACGGTACAGCTTAAGACCACAAAGAATGGTGTCGTGGTAGATTACAATGCTCCCAAAATGCCATGGAACGGTGGGGGGATATTGTCTTTGGGCGCAGAAGCTTTAACGGGTGTGCCATCTCCCGGTGATGGAAAAGTTCGGTTACGTGTTCTATTCAATGATCAACCTATGAAGTCGATGATAAACCCAATATTAACATTGGGAGATAAAGATATCTCCTTTGTTGATGATGGCAATGACCCATCCGATACAGCTCTTGATAACATATGGATTGGTTGGATTGATGTACCTAGGCAGGAAAAGATTCAATTCCAACTCTCTGATGGAGAGGTGGGGTTGGAGTTTGTGAATGTTTCATTACCAGCAACACCTGCAGCGAGTGTCATGGTATATCGCCTTCCATCAGGGTTGTCTCGATTTGTGACGCAGATGCGTGCAGTAGAAAAATCTGTAGTTCAAGCAACAGCACTCCTTGGAGCAGCTCCCAGAATGAAAGGTGGAGCACCAATGATCATGTTGAGTGTCGTAGTCGATATGCGTGGTGTTTCGGATGTTGAACAACCAACGATTCGCTATCAAGAAGAAACATTCTCATTATCTGACGATGGGTCGATGTCAGGAGATGATGCAGGAGATAGTATTTATGTTGCTTCATTGAATGTAGAGCAATCCAATACAATCGATCTCTCTTTGTATAATGGAGAAGAAGCACTGGGGGCTGCAACAGTATTTTTACCGGAGTCTGGGCGAGCCATGGTAAAATTACAGCTCAATAATGGTGTAAATGCATGGTTGGATCAAGGGATGAGTGATCTCCCTATGGTGACATTTGCAACCCCAAAAAAGGGTGCAGTCCCTCTCAGATCAAAGGATTTAGATCAGGGGGTATCCATTTTTATTGAAGGAAGCATACCACAAGAGTCATCCATTCGAATATCGGGAAAGGAGTCGGTTCTTGGCATTTTTCCGATATCGCAGACTCAAAGGCATATTGAAGCACAAATCCCAATTCAATCTCGTGTTCGAATTGCGATATTAGAAGACAATCAAGAAAAAGATGTCTTTTGGTTGGTTCTTTCTAATGCGCTACAAAGTTTGGTCTCCATAGAATATAAACAAGAACAGATCTCTTTCGTTGATTCATTTATTGTTGATGGTGAAACCTATTCACAAGATACTCCTCTTGTTGTACAGGCTCTTCCCAAATCAGATGATCCGTTTTCTGGAAAGACGTTGCTTAGTGTTCGTCTATCAGATCCTCTGCAAGAGTTGGAGCAACCGGAGATCGTTGGATTCGAACGTTTTGAACGCGATAATAGTGGTATGTTTACCTCTTCATTACTTCTTGATTATGAAGAATTTATCGTTTTGAATGTAAAGGATGGTACTCGAGATTTATCATCTATGATCGTATTTTTACCCCAATCAGCAAATGCAGGATTGGGGCTTGTTCATTCTCGTGTTGGAATTCAAGCGAGTGAAACATCTACAGGAGTGACAGAGGAGCCTTTGATCTTTGAAGCAGCCAAAGAAGGAAAGCAGGAATTGACAGATAAGATTCAAGTTCAACTCTTGATAGATGATCGTGTTCTTCAAAGGTTAAGAACGCCAAAGATTCGCTTGGCGGAAGAAGGAAGAGAGGCGATATTGCTTCGTGATGATGGAGAAGATGCTGATACACAAGCAAAAGATCAAGTATATACGGCCTCATTTCTTGTAGGAAGAGCGGAGTATTTGCAAATTGCGGTTGAAGACCGAGGGAAGCCCTTTGGCGAGATGACTGTTTTCTTACCATCCTCTAGTGAAGCCAAGATACGCCTTCGAACAGTAGATGCCAAGAATGGTCTGAAATTACTTACAGAAGCACAAGCTCTTAGTGAAGTAGATTCTCCCGATCTTGATGAGAGTACACAACAGGGAGGTTCTTCAGAAAAGCGACTGGTTCATATCTTGTGGGTCTCTATTATTTTGTTTTCACTGTTTTTTGCGTATGTACGATCAGTCATTTTTCGAACATGGAAAGAGGACATTCGTCCAATCTTGACTCGATTGGAGAAAATGCTCGATGAAAGAGAAAAGTAGCGTATGATGAAATACATCTGGAGGGTGTATGAATTTTGACACGGAGATCAAAGATAGAACAGAAGAGGGTACTTCCGTTTTACGTTTTTTTAAAAAATGGTTGGGTCTGTTAAATGACTTGCTTCTCGTGCCGATGTTTACATCACTTATTACCGATGCAACAAATTCAGGACAGTCATTATCAGAAAGCTCTAATTATTTTTTTTGTGCGCTTTTTTTTACGGAGTGGTTGCTAGGTTTGTTGTTGACCAGTGATCGGATGAAGTATATGAAAAGTCCTGCTCGTGTCATGGATTTGGTATCAACGATACCTGTTAGTGGTTATTTCCAAGGCTTTCGACTATTCCGTCTCACTCGTTTGGTAAAATTGTTTCGTGTAGTGCTACGAATGAAGCGCTATCGAGGCCCTGGAGAAAGATTGCTTCGTACGATAGGAGTGGTTGGGGCGACGTCCTTTGCAGGAGCATATACCATTTTGATTGTCGAGGGTGGTGCTGCCGCAACATGTATTCCGGATGCTGATGGAGGAGGATGCCCAATGATTACTGAATTTGGGGATGCTCTTTGGTGGTCTATTGTCACGATTAGTACTGTTGGGTATGGAGATTCGTATCCTGTAACGGTTGGGGGTAGAATTGTTGCTGTTCTTCTTATTTTAATCGGCGTAGGTGTTTTTGGATATATTGCTGGTTTCATGGCAAATCTTTTAGAAATTGATGAAGAAGAAGAGGATACGCAAATGACAAGAATAGAAAAAAAGCTTGATCTTCTTGCAGAGCACATGAAGATTGAAGAATGGCCAGAGTATTCTTCTGATCCATGTGTGGATTCTGTACAAGAAAATTGAGTCTATGAAAAGAGTCTGATATAATAGATTTGTAAGTATGAATGAATCATAAGAAATGATTGTCAATTGACGGGAAAAAATATGAGAAATGTTATCGTTTTGCCTTTATTTTGGGCTTGTAAACCGACAGTGGGAATTACCGAAAAGGTAGAAGTTCCAACAATTGAGGAAGCGATAGGTGCTCAGCCTTCCGGTGAGCCTTCACAGCCCTCTGGTGAGCCAACGAGCGAACCAAGTGGAGAACCTTCTTCCGAACCATCTACGCAGCCCTCTAGTGAGCCTTCACAGCCCTCTAGTGAGCCAACGAGTGAACCAAGTGGAGAACCTTCTTCTGAGCCTTCACAACCGGCTAATGAGCCAACGAGTGAACCTTCCAATACTGAAGACCCTTGTTCCAACCCAAGTTTGGAAGTATGGCTTGCTGAGATGCCCTACACCGTAGGATGTAGCTGGGGGAGTGGGGGCAACTTAAACCCGCAACAAGCGAAGTATCGAGCACGAACAGAGCAAGAGGATGTATATAATCCTCCTGCTGGGTATCAGATTTGTGATATTCTATTTGATTTTGAGTCTGATGCCGGTAATGGCTTGAGTGGAGTCTGGGGATATGATGATGACTTTATTTTTTCCCTCAACGACCGTGTACTTGTCTCTTCTCAAGCAGTGATGATGTCATGGCTTACTCCAGTAAGCAACACATATGAGTATAAGTGGCAAGACATCAAAAATGAAGATCAAGAGTTTTCCGTAGAGTATTTCTGGATTGGTAGTGGTTCATCTTTTGAGGCTCCGGAGCCAGAATATCCCAACTTTGGGGCTTCCTATATGTATATTGGGTCCAATGCTCTTGACCCACACCGTAATCTAGCGATCTCAGAAAATCAAATTCGTCTACAGATGACTACATTTGGTGATAATGATGATGGAGATTGTTTTAACAATGGATTCTACGCGACTGCTCAGGTATATATTGCTCCTCAGTAAAGATATTTAGAGATCAGAAGTTCCTTTCAAAAGATTTGATAGACGTAGTGGTATTCTCTCTTCGCTTGGTGTATGAGATAGAAGTTCTTCGTTCCATTCATCCAAAATAAAAAAATCTTCTGGTCCAAGGGTTTCGATAGGTTTTTCTGTAAAGTTAAGCTGACAGACGTCTGCGTGGTAGTAGTCTTCTTGAGCAATAGCGATGGGAGCTCCATGAGAACGGCAAATGAACGGTCGTACAGCGTAAATACCACATGTACCTTCTTTGGTTAAGAAGGTACATCGTGTTCCTTTGTGTGGATCTTCTTTTTCAAGGATGCTCAATGTTTCGATCAGTTCAGGACGTTCCAGTAGATATTGGACTATGGAGCTGGCTTCTAATGTAAGCACAGTAAGATCGGGTAGGCAGCATTCATGACATCCAAGTCCACAGCGAAAAGAATAAGAGTTTCGCTGTTTTATCTCAGAAAAGTGTTGATCTGAATGTTGAAGAAACTGTTTGTAGGTGGTGGTTTTCATAGAGACAATGGAGGGTTTTGTTAGAGTTATTATATGATGTTCGAAAACAAAATTCGTCAGAACAAAAATACAAGGATAAAAATAATGCTTATGAACCACTAACCAATGAGAAAGCCATGGCAAAAATTTATCCTTTTCGAGGTGCATACCCCAAATCAGATGTTGCGAATCTTGTAATAGCCCCCCCATATGATGTGTTGTCTCGAGCAGAAGCACAAGAGATTGTAGATAAAAACCCCAAGTCTTTTCTTCGAGTGACCCGTTCAGAAGTCGATATGCCACTCAATGTGGATCCACATAGTGCTCCTGTTTATGAAGAAGGAGCTCGTCGACTCCGTGAATTGTTGAGTGATGGTGTTCTTACCCAAGATGAAGAACGATTTTATTTATATCGCCAAACCTGGAAAGGAAGAACACAGGTGGGGTTGATGGCGCTGTGTGACACCCAAGAATACGATGACAATTTGATTAAGAAGCATGAGTTTACCCGACCTGATAAAGAAGATGATCGGACATTGCATGTGGATACGTTGGGTGCACAAACGGGACTCGTATTTTTAACATACCGAGATCAGTATCAAGGTTTGAGAGAAATTTTACAGGAATTACATCAGATGGATCCCTATTGGATTGTTCAGACCGATGATTCTGTAGAGCATGCCTTAACGTTGGTTCCACAGAGTTATAACGAATCAATTCAAGCTGCTTTTGCTGGAGTAGAGGCACTATATATTGCGGATGGTCATCATCGTTCTGCTGCAGCCAGTCGAGTGGCGAAACTTCGAAATAGAGAAGGAACAACGGGGTTGTTTCTGGCGGGTATTTTTCCAGATTCTCAGCTAGAGGTTATGGCGTACAATCGTGTTGTTCAAGATTTGAACGGACACAGCAAAGATGATTTTTTAACGAAGGTAAAAGAAGTGTATACCTTAGAAGACACTTCTACTCCTCTTCCTCCTGCAAGGGGGACATTGACGATGTATATCGACAAAAGTTGGTATCTTCTCACTCCCAAAGAAGTTCCAGAGGATGTTGTGGGACGTTTGGATGTTGCTTTATTACAAAATGGTGTTTTGAGTCCTGTTTTGGGTATTGAGAATCCTCGAACGAATAAAAGGATTGCTTTTGTAGGAGGGATTCGTGGTCATCAAGCTCTTGTTGATTCTGTCGATAATGGTGCAGCTGTTGCATTTCACATGTATCCTACTGGGATAGATCAGTTGTTGGATGTTGCAGATGCGGATCAAGTCATGCCTCCCAAGAGTACTTGGTTTGAGCCCAAGTTACGTGGTGGTGTGTTATTGCATATATTTTAGGCGGATCGAAAAATGGATAAAGATACACAGGTTGAAGAGCTTGAAAAGCGAGTGACAGCATTAGAGATGCTTTTGGCATACCAAGAGAAGACCATTGCAGATTTGGATGTTGTCATTCAAGAGCAATATTCTTTAATTGAAAAAATCTCAGCACAAATTGAAATGGTGGGTTCCAAGCTAGAAGAGCAAAGTTTAGTGGGACAGCACACATTAGAAGAAGAGCGACCACCACACTATTAATTTGTGTTTTTCGGCTCTGTACTTTGATGTGGAGCGCGTAAATACAATGACCACCAAATCGCAGGGAGCATCATTCCTGCTCCTATATAGAATGGAATATTGATGCTGATCTCAAACAGGAGTCCTGCAACAGAAGGTCCTATTACCCGCCCTAAGGAAGAGAACGATTGGTTCAATCCAAGCATCGTTCCCTGTAATTGTGAGGGAATACTTCTAGAGATGAGGCTGGATTTTGAGGGGTTTAGAATACTTGTACCCAAAGCAAGATAAGGACCAGAGATAAGAAGAAGAAGAAAGCTCTTTGTCGATCCGATGAAAGGAATCATGATAATTGCCGTCATAATGATTATTAATCCGGCCCTGATCAGCGTTACTTCTCCAAATCGTTTGTTTAGCTTTCCAATTAATCCTCCTTGTATTATGGCTGCGACCACACCAATAATGGTGAGGTAATATCCTGTATAGCGCGCAGCTGTTTTTATTTTTTCTTCCTCCATAAGCTCTTCGGGCACCCATATTGCTTCGATAAATAGTGCGATAATCTGTTCTATTTGAGAGAAAGCAACGGTACCGATAAAGCTGATGAAAAAGATGGGGATGAGGTTTGTATATTTTTTGGCTTGTTGCAACAACTGTGTGTTGAATACTTTGTCCATTCCTTCAGGTTGAATGGATGGGTCTTTGGTTTCCGGAAGAATGAAATAGGTGAGGATTAGATTTCCAAAAGATAGAATCCCAGCAGCGTAAATCGGAGTTTGTGGAGAGTATTGACTCAAAAAAGCCCCAATAGCAGGGCCGAAAATAAATCCCAATCCGAACGCTGCTCCAATGAGTCCCATTCCTTTGCTTCGTTCTTCTCCGCTGGTGCTATCGGAGATAATAGCTTGGGCTGTGCCTAGATTTGCGTTTCCGAATCCAGAGAGGATTCGCGCAAGAAATAGAACCCATATTTGGGTAGCGGAAGCAAATATAAGATATCCGATTCCAGAGATAAAGATACTTGATAGCATGATGGGTCTTCTTCCTTTTTTGTCGGAGAGATATCCCCAAAACGGTGAAAAGAGAAATTGCATCAATGAGTAACTTGCAGCAAGAAGTGTGATCAGTGTAGGAGAAGCCCCAAGGCTTTTTGTAAAGAAGGGGAGTATTGGTATGATGATGCCAAATCCAAGAAGATCAAGGAATATAGTGATAAAAGCAACGAGAAGATGACTTTTGGATGAAGATGGCATAATTTAGACTGTAATAATAAAGAAACTGTGATCAGATCGTTCTCTACGTAACCCATAATGCCAAAGCCTATATTTTTTTGCATAGAAGTCTGTATTTTTGGAAACGATAGGTATATATTTTTGTCATATACAGATAAGACTACTGTTGTGAAAGAAGGAGATGAACGCATGCAATTGGCATGGTTTGAAAAACAAAATTGGCTCGAAATACGAAATGCTCAACCAGAGATATCAATCTTTGATGGACATCGTTTTCATTCGTGTAATTCCTTCTTTTCGCGTGAACGTCATCATATATATCTTCTGGAAGAAGATCTTTCTCTATTTCGAATAGATGGTATAGAATATTCTCTTGATTCATCATTGCGAGTATGTGTTGAGGACGACATCGTCTCTATTCCTAGGCGAGGAGAGCTTCGTATTCGAATTTACAGTGAAAGAGAACGCCGTTGGAGGCTAATCTTATGCTCTGCAGGAGACGAAGATATATCCTTAAGGCGGTATCAGCGGGATTTTGGATGGTGTTACGTGCAGATTCAGTGGTGGATTGATCATCGGATTGGTCCCAATACTGTAGTATGGATCCCACCGAAAAAAAATATCCCTGTTGTTGTAGAGACAGGAAAAAAAAATGGAAAGCCTTTCATTCAATTTCATCATGATGAATTAGGAGACTTTGCTTTTCAATGGTATCGACAACCTTTATTATCAAATTTTTCCACAGAGAAAGAATATCTTTGGGTGGATGAAATGGGAGCAGAAATCGATTTGAGTGTGGGTATGGTGGGGGACAGGTTTATTCTCTGGAGTCCATTGGGTTGGTCTTTTATATACCAAGGCGAAGAGGTCCAAGAGCTTATCTTAGAGAGAAAACCAGCTCATTTCTCAGCAGTTTGGGCTCGTGTGGAAAAACCGTATCGGTCGGTTAAGTGTGAATCTTATAATGCTTGTTTGCTCAAAGGTTTGAATAATTTGGTAGTGCATTCTCCTCTCTTCTCTTCATGGGTTGTTCGTGAAAGAAGATTTTCTCTTTGTTCTCATCTTGTAACGATAGATGGAGAAAATCTATCCGGTGACCTATTGTGGAGTATGAATCATGTCTGATCAAACGACGTTAATTCTCGGTCCTTCGAATGTGGGGAAGACAGCATTAATCGCTTCTTTTTTTTATTCGGCGGGGGTATTTGCAAAAAGAGGATTTTCTGTTCAAATACAGGCAGAAAATGAAACAACAAGGATGGTTCAGCAGAACACACTTTCATTTGTTCGAACAGGTCGATTGCCATTTCAAGGGACTTATTCCATTATGGAATATGAGTTTTTATTTTCTGTAGCGAAGGAGAAAAAAGGAATTTCTCGATTTTGGGGACAGACAGAAGTGCACAAAAATCGTTTTCGATTTTTTGACTCTCCAGGAGGAGCGATTTTTGCTGTGGAAGGAGCAGGCATCGATTATGCAGTACAAGGCGAGCATCGAAAAAAATTGGTAGCAGAATTACAAAAAGCACAGGGATTGATTCTTTGCGTAGATGCGTCAGAGCAAAATCAAAAAGAAAACACGGGACATATGAGCGGTCAGCTATATGTTTCACTCAATGATATTTTTAGCTTGACACCAAAAGAGTATAGAAAAGGAGGTCTTCCTGCTTTGGGGATTCAAAGAGTCTATATCTGTATCAACAAATGTGATCTTTGGGCTGTGCAAGAGGGATACCAAGGAGAAGCCCAAGAACAGGTAGAAGAACTTGATCCTTTGTCTTTTGCGTATCGATTATTGGGAAAAGGTTTTTTTAATACGATAACTACATTTTTTCATCCCAATACTCAGATCGCTTTTGGTTTTAGCTCATCTTTTGGATTCCTGGAAGGAGGACCAAATGCGATGCTTATGGAGGGTGTGGGAATGGGGCAGGAAATACGAAGAGAGCATCTTGAAGCTTGGTCTCCATATCAAGTCTTGGATCCATTTGTGTTTTTAACAACCGGAAAGCCTCTTGATCCTCACATCTTTGTGTATCAAGTACGTGCTCTTCATTCACATCTTCCATGGGGAGCATAATGGAACTTGAGCAGTGTATGTATGGTTTTTTGCTGTCAAAAGATGGTGGAATAGCCAAAAGAAAAGCATGTCTTCAAAAAACCAGTAGTTTTCCCAAAAGTCTTCTTCCACAATGTGACCCACAAAGAAATGGTATCGGTCTTCATGATGGAAAAGATTGGAGTGGATTTCAATGGAAGAAAGAAGGAGGGTTTTCCATAGAGCATCATCAGATAAAGAAGCAAAAATGGATGCTTTTGTCCAATATATCAGCGATAAAGACACAAGAACAGAAGGTACCTCGTTTACAGTCCCATTCATTGGCGATTGGTGCTCCTCTTGATCCGCTTTTATTACCCTCTATGATTAAGGTGCTGTCTGTAAAACCGATTTATAAACCCAATTTGAATATGCCAAAAGTAAAATTAAAGCCGGTAGATGGACATCTTCCCAAAAGTTGGTTGGAACGAGTCACGCCTTTTTTACAGTGTATTCTTTGTGGCGCCCCAATCAGTTGGGAGGATCGAAAAATACCGCTTGAAAATGTATTGGAAACCATTCAGCTGGTTCTTTTATGTCTCCCGTCATCGATGATGGGTTCTTTTTCGATAAAGATTCAGTCCTTTACATTGTATGGTGAGTCGACATTGGCTCATGGTCAGCATGCACGGAAGGGTGTCTTCTTTATGAAGGGGTCTCTACTTGGAGCGAAAAAAGCAGGTATTCAAGATTGTGCACATTATCTTGCAAAATTGCGAGCGCTAAAACCGAAGAGTAAAAAGCACCTACAAGCTCTCATTACAAAAGAGTTTCATGATGTTCCCAAATATTTTTCTCGTTTGTCTTGGCAAGAGCAAGGTCCAATACTCGTAGCTCGACTAACCGAAAGAGATACTTTTAAATATATTCAATCAGTTCTTCCCAAAGAACCTTCAGAAAAGATGGTTCTTTCTATTGTAGGAATGCGTAGTGAAGTGTTGGGATTGTTACTTAAGCATAAAAAACAGCCATGGGCGTTTCCCCTATTTGAAAAGATGGCTTCTTGGAAAGAGGCATGGTTGGATTATGGTGTATATGGCATGATTATAGGAGCTATTCATCCAGAATCATTGTCAATGTTTCGTACGTTCGTGAGTACCAAAATACCACCAAAACTCGAAGAAAAAACACTTGAGACTGTGACGACATGGCTTGAAAAGATAGAGCCAGATATCTGGAAAGAGATGGTGGGTTTTTCAGGTGCTTCTTGGTGGGAGACATGGAAGCAAAGTCACGAAATATCTATTTTTTGGTATAGTCTGGATCCCAAAAATCCGGACCTTTGGGATCATACCTTGTATCGGAGGCTATTAAAAAAAGAGTGGTCCCGGGGAGCGATTTCAAAGCTTGTTTCAGGCTGTCCTTCTGCGCTTGAGCCGGTTTATTATGTATTGATTGATCGATTACTTTATCTTCACCCTATTCAAGGTCTTCGTCTATTAGAAGAAGGACGTAAATTGGGGTTCTATTATCAAATTCTCTGGGATCGTTTACATTCTCCTTCATTGTATATGTGGAAGCGCGGAGAGCTTTTGCAAAAACAGATAGGAGATTCCAAAGAAGAATTGTCGGATTTGGAGATTCGTATTGTATTGACATTCTTGGAAGAAAATTTTACTCGTGCAGAAGAGATAGCCCCCCATATTGGTGCGGTAGCGATGCAGTATTTTTTTGGTCCACAAAAGTTAAAATCAAAGAAATGGATGTCTTTGGCAGACACAGTGATTAAAGAACGGATGATATGGAATCCAGATGCATATTTTGTCCATATTGGAATTCCAGGAATTCATGAGTTGTATCTAGAATCAATTAACGAGTCTACAGTATTGCCTTCTGGTGGTACCGGAGCACTATTATGGATGCTGTTAAAAGGCCAAAAGATAGATGACTCCATATCCTTACCGGAAGGGTTTATTGAATTATGTACGCTTCTGTCATATCCTATCGCTCTATCCCAAGTTGATTCGGCGGCGGTTTTATATGCTTTGGTTATTCATAGAAACGCGCAGCAAAGATCAGCGTGTACGCAAGATCAGATTCAGCGCATGTTATTTTGGTATGTACAAAACAAACGTATCGATGGTCCTCTACAATGGACTTCAGAGCCAATTTGGAGGCTGTTCCCTTTTTTGCATGATTTTCTAAATAGTCATAAAGAGATCAAAGAAGAAGAAGTGGAATTTCTAAAAGGATTACATCCTTCTTTGTTACGCAAGTTTGGGACGTTGGGATTGCAGCTTAGAAAAGAGCATCTTGCGATGATTCATTTTCGTCCCAACCATCGTTTTGCGAACATTAGACAATTTACCCATATTATTATTGAAGCGAACGCAAAAAAAGCAGCGGTACTTCTAGGTTGTGCTCTTTGGATGCGATTATCTGAAGAAAACCGTGACAAGCTCCAAGTCCGTATTCTTCTGAAAACAGTCTGGTGGCGAAGGATTTTACGGTTTGTTTTGCGAACCAAAACAGAGGTGATGAATCTGAAAAGACGATCAGAAATTTTAGAGGCTTTGTGTATGGAGTTTAACTGTTTGGGCGAAATCGTACTGGAGGCGCAGAACGAATCGGGTAATGTAGAAGTCGACACTTGAGTGTGCCATTGAATATGGGTTTCTTACGGGCACTTTTTAGGGCGATAAAACGAGCGCAGTCGTTGGTACTCAATATGTGTGCATTCCATCCCAAATAATGAATTTTTAGTTGATCGGATAGATTCTTATAGAAGATGGCAAGGTCAGACCCGACTTCCAGTCTCTCTCCGTATGGTGGGTTGGCAATCAGCAGTCCTGGTGTTGTAATGGGAGGTGGGAGTTGAAAAAATGAACCTCTTTGTAGAGGGATATCAAGCTGGTGATACGCAAGGTTTTGTTTTGTATATGAGATTGCTTGCGGATTAATATCTGCACCAAATAACAAGTCAGAGGGAAGTGGTTTTTGCAGGTCGTCTGCTTCCTCAATGAGTTTTTTCCATGGTTTGGGGTCATGTTGTTTCCATCGTTGAAAAGCCCAGTTGGTACGAGCGAGGTTTGGTGCTCGATTCATAACCATATGTGCAGCTTCAATAAGTAGAGTTCCACTTCCACACATTGGATCATAGAAAGGTTTTCCTTCCTTGTAGTATTGTTTCCAATCACTGAGATGAAGCATCGCTGCGGCAAGAGTCTCTTTGAGAGGAGCATCCAAGACTTGTTTATTGGGAGAACGAAGATGCAGAGGATCTCCACATAGATCGATATTGATCGTTGCGACAGAGTTACGAAGGTGAACTTGTAGGCGTAGATCTGGGTTCTGCTTTTGGATGGACGGACGGATTCCTTGTGGGGTCCGAATTTGATCTACGATGGCATCTTTTACGCGTTGAGCTGCAAAGTTACTATGTCTGATGGTTTTGGAATGTCCTACAAAGTCAATCCAGAGCGTTCCGTGTGGTGACAAATGCTCTTTCCAGTTTACTTCTTGGACTCCTTCATAGAGATCGGTAGCATCTCTACATGGAAATCGATGAAGACGGAGCAGAATACGACTGGCGAGTCTAGACCACAAAGCAGCGCGCAGTCCGGATTTGTAATCGCCTCGAAATCGAACAGCACCTTGTTCAGCGACGACGTGTTGCAGACCGAGTTGTCGGAGCTCTTTTTGAAGAGCAGGCTCGAGCTCTCTGGATATAATGGCAGTGAAAATATGATTCATGAAATCTACAATGTGGTTAGTGTGTTGAACATAGAGGAATAATTGTTTTCGTCTCGAAGATCGAATTGAGAGAGATTTATCACGGTTCGTATGGTGAGGCTTTCATCAAAGATGAGTACATCTCGATATTGTACCTCCCATTCGTCCCACATAAGAACGCTTTCTTGATCTTGAAGCCAAGGGATATTTCTTTCTTCCGTTACTTGTTCATTGGCTATTTCGAATCCAACTTGGTTAATCCCAAGAATATAGATATCATATCCTTGTTCGAAAATTTCTTCTTGCATGGTGTTGAGCTGGCCGAACTGGCTGCTGCAGTATCCTCAGGTGGCGTGACCAAAATACCAAGCAGAGACAGTATTTTCATAGTCTTGTAGGGAGAGATCTTGTCCAAAAGAGGGTGAAGTCGTATTGGTATCGGGTATGGCAAGGGCAGGATCAAAAAACTGGTTGGTACATGAAATGAAAATAAGAATCATGAGGGCCTCTTTGGTGAAAATCTCTTGGTGGCTTTGGCAAGAGTTTGGAGTTCATTTTTGTATAGCTCTCCAGATATATTGCCTCTGGGGTTGATGATCAAACTTCCGGGGTTGTGTTTCATAATCGTATTGATGACTTCAAATCCATACATCTTTTTCCATAGTGTTCCTCTTGGGTCCCAGGATCTGATTGATTTATCATCTGTAAACACTGCAAAACAAGGAAGATTTGCAAGTTTTTCTACTTCTCTTGGTGACTCATCTTGGTTGATGGCGAGTAAAAAAGTTGCATTGATGAACATGCGATAGACCTCTAAACGCAGATCGTGGGTGCGTTTTTGACTGAGAGCCCGCATCGTTTTTGTGAATTTCGGATTGGTTATCCCTGATAAAACATCAGTATACAGAGTAGAGGTACATTCCTCAAAAGATTCTTGATAAAGTTGTGGGAAGAGATTTGTTAATTCTGTAAATATTGTGTCTCGTTCTTCTGATGTGGAGATTTGGATGATTTTACCGATGGTTCTATCACCTCTTCTTTTGGTATATCCATATTGTTTTACGAGGTTTTCTTGTTCAAGACTTATCTTATTTTCTTTTGGTAGGTATGTATTTCCAGCGATTTCACAAAGAGCTTGATGAGGTCGGGCATAGCTTTGCAGCACCACCCATCCAATGACATTTTGAAAAACCAATCTTCCATGCGGGGTTTGTGCGAGTATTTCAAGCTGTGAATATATATATTGGGTCATAATTTTTCCGGACATTTTTTGGTTCGGTCAAAAAAAGACCTTATCAATTGGGAACAACTCTTGTAATTCTAAAATTGAATCGTCTTTTTTGGAGTATTTGATGAGTGTGTCATCTTTCTATCCTTTATTTCGCAAAACCAAATTGGGTTTGGGTGTTTCTCATCCAGATATTTTCATGACTTGGGTTGGTGGTATAGATTTTTCATACCGCTTATCAAGAAAGAAAAAGAGTATTACACTAAGTTTGGCGACATATTTACCTATATTTCAGCACTTGTCCTCCATCCTTTCTCATCAACATATTGATGTATATTCTGTAGAAGATCTTCCAAGTTCCACCAAGTTGGCTTTGAGTAGCGGGGGGACAGTTTTTTGCAAAACAATACGTAAGGATGGGAGTGAGATCTTTCATGTCAATGATGTTCACAAAGATGCGATAATATTAAATGGAAGAACTCATACGATTCAAGAATTGATGTGCTCATGGGATCTTTTTCAGTTGCATGTTTTGGAGAACCCACATGAGTATACATGTAAGGAAATCACAAGGCGTGCATTGATTCAATTTGTTCATTCTTTTTCAAGTGCATTACACAATCTAGATCGTTGGTCTTTGCTATTGAGAAGAGCATCCATGAGAAATTCTTGGAAAGATCTTCTCAATACAAAGAAAGGGTATTTTATCCTTGCAATACAGACATATCAACAGTGCTCCCTTTCTGCTCGTGTACACAGAGAGCAATTTGTCAGCAGCTTGAGTCATTCCGCATTGTGGCTTTCTATTCCAGAACTTGCGCAAGCCGCTCGCTTCTTTCAGAAGTCTTCGCAACAATGGCAAAGAATTGGAGAGGTTTTGATTTCACTTGAAGACCCTGCTCTTCAAGAAGCGATGTTGAAAATTCGATTGCAAACTTGGAATCACACTGATGAGCAGCGTTTGTGTGATCAGTTTGAGCAATCACGTATTTCAATCGATTTGCCTTTTCGATTGGAAGTTCTACAAGCTACATTGACTAGAATTATCGATTTGGAAGCGAAAGGAGTCGAAGCCATCGTGAAAGGAACTGGATTGTACGAAGAACCTCTTCAAAGTCACTACGCTTAATCGTAGTCCTTGAAATCAAAGATACTGTCCTAAAACAGTACCAAGTAGGACTGCAGCAAAAAAGAGTACAGATATAAGTCCAATGGTGATGGGAACTGATATATAAGGATTCCAATCCAGAAAGTGCATGTACCGATGTAGATTCTTCTTAATAAGGGTTCTTGTACAGATGGTACAGATTTCCCCATCTTGTATATTTTCGAGGGCATGAAGCATTTCTTTTGCATTTTGATACCTCATGTGGACATCCTTTTGTAGTCCAGTGTGAATAATCATTCGAAATTCAGATGGAACAAATGATCCATTGGATGGATGCAAGATTAAATCTACTCTTCCAGGCTCCCATATTGGTATTTGTTCGACATATGCCATAGCCGTTCTTAGTTTTGGACCATAGTATGTAAGCGATAACATTTCGTAAAAAGTAGCACACAGAGAGTATAAGTCGCTTCTTCCATCTATTCGACCGCAGTCACATTGTTCGGGGGACATGTATTTTGGAGTTCCACATAAGTCTCCTTCTCCATTGGATTCATTAAGGTCAAGAGCGATGCCCAAATCCATAAGATAAGCGTGTCCATTATGGTCTACAAGAATGTTTTCGGGCTTTATATCACGATGCACAATCCTGTTTTCATGTAGGTCGCAAAGTGTGCGTAAGAGTTGAACCATGAGTTCCATGCGCTTGATAAATGGGAATCGTTTGTGTGTCTCTTTGTTTTTATCGATTAGTTCTTGAATTATCTGCTTGAGTGTTTTCCCCTCAACATACTTCATTGTAAAATATGAGTTGCCATCTTTTTGACCCGCATCGTAGATGGTGGGTATGCCAGGATGGTCTAATCTTCCCGCTCGATTGATTTCGGATTGACAAAGCCATGCACCTTCCATCCCTGTTGTTTTAAATTCCTTCAATGCGACAACTCTGCCTATTTTTTGATCTTTGGCCTTCCAAACTTTTCCGTATGCTCCTTCCCCTAAAGGTTCTTCAAAATTGTATCGGTCTTCCTTTCTATTGAAATCCAAATCTTGAACATTGAGTTCTTCTGGTACTGGCATACTGCTTTTAGAAGAGAATGTTTCTTCAATAGGAAACTCATGTAGGCTTAGTGAGAATTCTTCGGACAATGTATGCATACTTAGTTTTGTATTTTTTTGTTCCATCTTTCTTTTGTCTCGATGCTCGCGGAATTTATTAATTGTTGAAATATTGTATGATCAACGAGGACAGCATGCAAAGCAAGATCTTCTTGTGCTTTTTTGAGAAGCTGTTCCGCAGTGTTTTCTTTTATGGTTGTTTGATGTTCAAGATTGTTTAGAGCTTGTGTAAAACCCTGAATTTTTGGATCGATTTTTGAGGGAGGTATATAGGAGTCTTGCCATCCAGATTCAAATTTTTCTCGTAGTGAAATGATATCTTGTTCAAGAGTTGCATCTGAACATTGTGTACACCATTCATAAAAAGATTTCGCTCTTGGGTTTGAGAGGTCTTTTTTGAGAGGCTTGTCGGTTCCTCGTATTTTTCGAACACGGTCTTTTAGGCTACGCATTGACTTCCAAAACCGATAGTATTCCAGCTTGATTTTGACCATATACTGGTTTGCATCTTGGATCACAAAGCCTTCAATATTGTTTCCTTTGTATGTATAGTTGTAGGACTCTGTTTGTTTGTACCATTTTGCAAACTGTCTCCAATGCTGGAAATGATATGCTTTATCTTTGACTTGAAGAGAGAGTTTCTTTGCAAGACTTATCAGCTTTTTGTGGTCCAAGTTTTCAAAGGTCATGGATCGTCTGATGATATCAAGTAAGACGATATGTGCAGTGTCGTAGGATATGATGTGCGGGTCAAACTCCGGATCAATGACTTCAAATACCATTGAGGAGTGAGTTTCTTTGAGGTACTGAAGAATGTATTCTTTCGCCGTATTGGTGAGGCTTTGTTCAAATATTCGTCGAAAGCATTCAGCAAAGGGGCCTTCTGGTGTGGATTTTGACGCAAAAAATAGTGCATCTTTTTCTGTGTCATAGCCTAATATTCCCAAAAATCCATTTTCCTTTGCAAATACCTGAATGGGGAATTGAAGTGTATTCTCAAGAGCTTCTAGCCGTGTATTTTGTCTCTCTCCAATATTAAAAAACTTATCGTATGATCGCGCTACGATCTCTTGTGTTTTTTGATGAATAAACAGTCCTCTCGCTCGAATAGATAGCTCGTCCCATTTTGAATTCAGGAATGCATCTCGAGAGAAGTTGTATGCGTGAATGTTGGGATGTAGCTGTGAATTCTTGATGTTAATGTAGGGATGGTTTTCAAGTTTTGTTCGTATTTGCTCTGTGACCTTGGCATGGCTATTTGATACCCACTGTGCTTCGACAAGTTTTTTTATTCTTCCATCCCCAAGAGCAAATAACTGCGAGAAAGACCGAAATAGGGGATTGGACACATAGATAGGCGTAAAACCAGATTCTTCCAAAACGAGTATTCTCAATGCACCACCAAATTCGACTCTTCCCTCCAGGTTGAAGCTTCTAGGGTAGGAGTCGATATCAAGTAAAGAAGAGTTGCGATGTCCATGAATCTGAAACCAGCCTTGTGGGGCTATTTCTGAAAAGATTTTATCTATGTTGGCTCCATAATCTCCAACCCCATTATGGGCGGTTTTGGCAGCTAATTTATGTAAGTCTTCAGGTGCTGTACTGAGTCCCGCATGGGTGACAACAACATATTTTTCTTGATAGTGATATACAAATAGATCATCGATTTTGGAGATGAAATCATGAAGATCAGAAGGAGCTATATTGGCTTCTTCCCATTGTGGAATCGTTCTTTTTATAACTTCTCCGCTTCGGATTTCTGTACCAAGGCTCCAATTTTCAATATGAACTTCGTGATTTCCATAGAGAACACGAACATTAGGAAGCTCTATGAGTTTCATCATCAAGGAGAGTGACCTGCCATTCTCCGAACCCCGATCACAGATGTCACCGATAAAGATAAAAAACTCATCTTTTGGCAGAGTCTTAGGAAGGTATGAAGCCAAAGCCGTATAACATCCTTGGATATCACCGATATGATGTATTTTTTTATACATAGAAAGATCGATGGGTTCGATTTTGAGCCAATTCTGAATCTTTTCCATATATTGGTTCTGATCATCCCAATGAAAGACAGTCCAGTTTTTGGGTGGAGCAGAGGAAGCGCATCGGTCGTATAGTCGTTGTACTGCTTCTTTTGGTACGATTTGATGAACGGGTCTTTGTTTATTTTGTCGATGAACTTGATCGATGGGCATTTGCGAAAAATCAATACATCCGATTCGGTATCGGTATTTTTGAGCGAGTTTGTTGTAGTTTCTCATCTCTTTCGCTTGCGTATGTGTAGCATCTACAACAATCAATTCTCCTTGTTGCATACGCATGTCAAGGATTCGAAAAAAATCCTCCCATACTTTTTTATCGTTATGGGCAGAGATTACAAAATAGCCTTCTTTTCCAAGTCGTGGAGAAGAATACAAGAGTCGTATTGCGTCAGAAGATAGAGTATGCTGATCCAAACCTAATTTTTTAATTGTTGTAGATTTTCCCGTTCCAGGAGCCCCTCTCATAACGATGAGTGTACGCATAGCATTTTCCGAGTGAGTGTCACATGATTGTTTTTATTATAGACGTAGATTTTGATTAAAAGGGACATTTTATACACATACGTTTTTTTGGTTGGAGAATCTGGATGGATGATTTTTTATTTATGACGCATCATGCTGGAGGAAGTTCAGATCTAATGCTTCTCAATCCAGACCATCCCGGATTTCTTGATCAAGCGTATCGCAAAAGAAGAGATGCAATAGCACAACTCGCTCTGTCTTATCGTTCAGGTCAAGCTATTCCACAAGTGGATTACTCCTCTGAGGAGCATATGGTATGGAAGAAGATAACAGAACGTCTTGCTCCTTTACATCAAGAGCATGCGTGTTCTGAAATCCTTGAGCTTCAAGAAGTACTTTCCTTTTCCTTTGAAAATCTTCCGCAACTGTGTGATGTAAATAAAAAATTAGAGAGGATGGCTGGATTTCGTATGGAGCCTGTTGCAGGACTTGTATCTGCTCGTACATTTTTATATTACCTTGGAAGACGAGTATTCTTATCAACTCAGTATATTCGTCACTATTCAAGGCCGTTCTATACTCCAGAGCCAGATATCGTACATGAGCTTATTGGGCACGCTGCAACACTTACTCATCCTGGTATTGCTGAGGTCAACCGCCTATTGGGTAAGGCGGTATCCATAGCCTCTGATGTCGAATTAGAGAAAATAGCTCGTGTGTACTGGTATACGCTTGAGTTTGGACTGGTTGAGGAAAGAGGAACGATTAAGGCATTAGGAGCTGGACTATTGTCTTCCATTGGAGAGATTCAAAGCTGTATGTCCATGCCGCTTCGTGACTGGGATCTTCGTGCCATGATGGAAGAAGAATTTGATCCCACCAAACCACAAACTTGCTATTATGTGGCTCCTTCTTTTACCCGCCTTCTTACAGATATGAGCTGTTGGTTACGTCTTGGAGAGTGGCGAGAACAAAAATCAATATATTCTATTTCTAAATCGTGAGAGTGTGAGATGACTGTGTATTATGATCAACAATCTGGAACCCAATCTGAACAACCTGTTTTTTTTGACAATCAGACCCTTAGAATCCCAAATAAAGAAATTCAAAAGAGAAATATTCAGCCATCCAAAATGTTTTTGATTAAGGAAGAGCTCAAAGTATTCGCAAAGAATAATCCCAAAGAGATGTTGTATGATGCTTCTCAAGGAGATGGTGGGGCAAGTCTTGGTGGTATTCCAAAAGAAGAGCTCGCGGCAGCATTGTTGAGCTATCTTCCACCAACTGGATCAACAAAGTATGGAAACCCAATCGGTAGGGAAGACGTTCGTCAGGCAATCGTACAAAATTATTATGGATTTTCCAATGTCGTACCTGAACAGGTCATTATGGGTGATGGGGGCAGAGATCTTCTGCAAAAATGGTATCAGTTGGTTGTGCAAGGTGTTGGCTCAATCGGTGGAAGTGTAATAGTATCCGCAGCTCCTTGGGGTTCATATATGCAAGGAACCTACATGAATGGTTTAAATACGATTCTTGCACCTGGGAATGCAGAGCAAGGATTTTGCTTAACCAAAGATGGAGTCGATTCTGCGATGGCGCATGCCAAAGAACAAGGCCATCCTGCAGTGGCTTTGGTGATCACAAGTCCTGATAATCCAACGGGTAATTATCTTGCTGTAGAGCACATCCGTTCATTGATTCAGCATGCTGTCGATAAGGGTATCGCGTATGTATTGGTGGATCTGATGTATCAAGCGGTCACAGATCCCGAAGTAGGGATGTATGACGTGGCGGGACTATTGCAGTCTTTATCTTCCAAAGAGCAAAACTGTGTGTTTTTTTTGGACGGTTTGACAAAGTCTGTTGGAGGAAGCAATGTGCGTAGTTGTCACTTGGTATGTGGTTCTATAGGACATAGTTCTTTGTTAAAAGGACTGGCGACACACAGTGTTCTTCCAAATGCTCTGGGAGAAGCCGCTTCTCTTGAAGTGTATCGCCATGAATCTCCGATACTTCACCCTTGGGTTCAGAAGGTTGTGGTTCCTACTGCACAATCCAGAGCATATTTACGTTCCGCTCTTCCTCAAAAAGGATTTCACTTTATCATGGGACAAGGCTATTATGCGTTTATTAATATATGGCCGTGGATTGGTACACGACTTCCGGAAGGCGAGGGGATAATTGATCCTATAGATGGCTCTCAAACTGACGAGATAAAGACAGTGGCTCATTTGAAAAGTTATCTCGCACAGAAAATGGGACTGGCTGTAATTCATGGATCTGTATTTCGACAGCCTGACTTTATTCGGTTTTCGTATGCGAATACACCATCGTATGTTCAAGGTGCACTAGAGCGATTAGAAAAAGGTCTTCATCGTCTGCGTTAGCGAGGTTTAGGCCCTGGTTTATGCTTTCTACTGTTGTCATGAATCACATTATCGGGTCGTAGCGTATATTTTCTTCCTTTCGGCTCTGGATATACACTTGGCCATGGGTCTAACCATATTTTTTTGTATGGTTTTGGAGCAAGATCGAGCAAGAGTTGATTTTGAGGCCAGTTGATTGTTTGGAGGGTATGTACAATTTCTTTTGCATAGGCTTGGTTGAGCAGGCTTGTCGGATGCATTCGATCAATAAACGCTTTATCTCCCATTAGTTTTTGCTCGTGTGCGACATGACAGCCAGAAACAATCGGTACGTTTCTGTATTGAGCTACATCATTCATTATGTCAAAGTACACATCCCAAGGGTAGCCTGAATCTAACGTTTCTTTGGCAGCCAGTGGTCGGTTGCACGGAGAGAGAAGAAGTACAGAGATCTTTCGGCTACCAGCTTCTCGTATGATTCGATCTAAGACAGCACCATATCGAGAAGGGGCTACACGCCGGAATCCGGATTTGTTGTGCCACTCCTCCATCCATCCAATCGCTTGAAAAGGATCGCCTTCTATTTTGAGCTGAACACTCATCCACTTCCACAATGCAGAGTGACGCATCAGCCAAGAATCTTCTTCTTTGGGTGCGTGAGATTCGTTTCGAAGCTGTGTTTCATTAATGATATCGTTATCTGACCATAGGTTTCCAACGATAAGAAGAGTTGGATTTTGATCCCATCCATATTGAAAGAGTTGATTGAGAGACTGCACGGAGCTATATCCAGGAACGGCTCCTGTTATCGATTTTAGAGAGATTCCTTCTTTTTTTGCTTCTTTTTCTATGTGTGCATGAAGAGTTTCGTGATCTTCAAGTCCATGACCAAAAATGCTTGAGTCTCCTATTGTATATACCACTTGCGCAGCCGAACTGTTTGAAGATGTTACACGCATGCCTTGGCTGTCTCTGCGAACAGGATGTCCTTCTTGGTCTACTTCATCACGAGGTAATTGCCATCCTAATTCAGAGTGACCATCAAGAGGAGTTCCTTTTGGCGTGTTTTCATTGAGCAACAGGCGAGCGATGACCTCTCCTCCCAACAAAAATACAATGAGGGTGATAAACGAGAAAAGCCATTTTTTTTTAGAGTGAAACATATGTTATAAGATACCCATGTTCTTTATTTGAGCGTAGCATTGGAGTTTCGATGTTTTCAATAATATCTTGTTTTTTGTTTTCATGTGTGCGTAACCATACGCTAAGCATAACCACAACTCCACATCATGCTGTTGTTCTGATCAATGGATTTCCAGCCTGTTACGAGCATCCTTGCATTCAAACATTGGAAAAAGGGGTATACGCCATCGACGTGCGAGCAGAGAATTATCTTTCTGAGTCATTTACCATCATGCTTGATGGCGATAAAAATCAAGATGTAGAGTTGGAATCAAAAGGAGGGTGGCTATCTATCGAGAGTGAACCCACTCAGCTACCCATTTCTATTGATGGAGCTTTGATCGGTAAAGCTCCACTCCAGCGAATTCCGATGAGTGCCGGTGTTCATATTGTCGATATTCCCAATGCCTGTTTTGATACATTGAAAGAGTCAATAGAGGTTATTTCAGGAAAAGAACAGAGCATTGTTTTGAAGCCTAATGCACATATGTCTACAATTCAGGTCGCTCTTCTCAATGATGATTCAAGAGAAGAGCACGGACTTGTGTATGCAGATGGTGTCGAATTGGGAAGTACAAAGCAAAAACATGTTGTTCCATTATGTACGCAGCATGTGATGGTCGTCTCCAAAAAAGGATGGAGTCAAACTCGCATCAATCTATTGCAAGAGCCCCAAAATCATATTGTTCTACAGATGTTGCCGTTGGAGGAAAAGACAGTCGATGGATTACTTGGTTTTGAACCTCCAGAGTGCTTGTCTAATGATGCGGTAGATCAAGAATGTGTGCAGAGATGGTTTTCTCGGGTTCGAAAACGAGCAGAGGAGAGAAATGATCATACTCATCATGAGGGCTGTGCACATGAATAGTATTAGTCAGACCGTGGATCGGTAGGTCCCTCTACTTGCTGTACCTCAACACCATGATCAGTGAGATAGGAACAGCCGTTGGCCCCCATATATCCTCCTTCTACAACAAGAACGCGATCGATTCCTGCATGGTGAATGAGTTTGGCACACAAAACACAAGGCTCTCCAGTAACCAAGAGCCAGGCTCCTCGTGTAGAGACACCGTTGGCTGCTGCATTACAGATCACATTCATCTCTGCATGATGGCAGCCGATCTCCATACGAGTTCCTGATTCTACTTTTAGATCGTTCCGCGAGCAGCGTTCCCCATTGCACAGACGACCTCCGGAACGAGGGCCCCCATTGTATCCATCCATGAGAATGACATTTCGTTCAGGGTCAAGGAGAAGAGCCCCAAATTTTCTACGCGGACAATTGGAGGCTTTTGCAAGACTCAGGCATTGTTCTATTCGAATTTTTAGATGTTTATCGTTCATTTTTTCGAGAATAAGGTTTGGGCAAGTCTAAATCCGATGGTGTTGCTCTCATGTTCGGGGAGTTGATAGGCTCGATTCGCTGGTCTTATAACGCGAATTCCATCAGCCCAGCATCCTCCGCGCGCGACACGATGAACTCCATGTTGTGGTCCTACTGGATCTGTCGCTTGTTTGGGGTATGGTGCATACCAGTCCCATACCCATTCCCATACATTGCCAGCCATATCACTGACTCCATAACTTTTTCCTACTTGGTGCGTTTCGAGTCCTGAATTTTCTTGGAACCATGCTCTGGAACCAAGAGGAGCATGCTTTTGGGCCAGGCGAGCGGCTAATTCCCACTCTGCTTCTGTTGGAAGACGGAAACCGTTGGCTTCTCGGATCCATACCACACCAGTGTCTTGAAAACGGTATACGGGTTCTTGGTTCATCTCTATAGAGTATGCATTGCAAAAAGCACATGCATCAATCCAAGAGACTGAATCAATAGGTTTTCTTTCTCCATAGAAGTAGCTTGGATTTTCACCCATGATATCTGTAAATAGATCCTGTGGAACTTCTGTACATCCGATAGCAAAAGGAGTCTTGATGTGTACACAATGTTCCACTTCATCTGGATCTCTTCCTTTTTCGTCTTGTGGGGAACCCATAATAAACTCTTGCGGAGCTATTTGGTGTAGTGGATAATCTGGAAGGTCGTCATGAAAGGTGTCAAGAGAAGATAGGGTTGTATCAACCCATCCACAAGGGCATGAAGGACCTACAAGGGGAGTGTTGCATTGAGGACAGAGCATTGAATTTTCCTTTTAGTACATGGAATCCTGAGGTCCAAATCGCAGAGATACGGTTTGGACGATGGGACCTTGTGGAGGAAGAGTTATGGAGACAGAAAAGCCTGAACCGTGCTGAGATACATTGATTTTTGCGTTCCGAATCCGATGACGAATAAGTATACCTTGCGCTGTTCTTTTTAGTTGACCTGTCATATATGGACGGAGAGTTTTTCCTATCACTGCATTTTCTAGAGCAAATTGAATCTCTTCTTGTAAGGTGTCCAAAAGTTTTTGTGCTGCGGGGTTCATTCGTTTTCCGAGATGCAAAATAATGAAGACATATGTATATTGGTCTTTCGTACACTAATCCATTTGTGGTTTTATTTCATGTTAATTATTTCTGATGATCCTCTTGCAAAGCGATTACGAATTCGTCGATTTAAAACGTCAAAGAGGATGCGTCTTCGAATCGATGAAAAAGGGATTCTTCTAACGGCACCCGTATGGATTTCAGATAAAGAAATCCACTGCTTTTTTATGGAACATCGCGATTGGGTTGAAAAGCAATTAATGTTGATGGACGAAAAAATGTCTGTTTTTTCTCTTCGAACAGATGGAGAGCAACGTTTCTTCCTTGTAGAAGGTACATGGAACCTTGTAGAAGAACGAGATCAATCTGTAGATTGGGTGCAAATTCGGTACGAAAACAACAAATTAGTTGTTTTGTATCCATCACTGTTACGAAGTCGAGGAGATTTAGAAATTCGCCTTAAAGAGTGGATTAAAGAACAGACAATACAAAAGTCGAAAGATTTTATTGAGCTCAATAAAGATCGAATCGTTGTTCTTCCCAATCGAATTCGCATTAGCTCTGCGAAGTCAAAATGGGGTAGTTGCACTTCTAAAGGAGTGGTTTCTTTGCACTATCGTTTATTTCAATTGCCTCCATTGGCATTACAGTATGTTCTCTGTCATGAACTCGCACATCTTGTGCATATGAATCATGGCTCTCTTTTTTGGGAGGAGGTGCGTAGATTGATGCCCAATTACAAGGAGGGAAATGAAAAACTCCTTCAAAGAGATTTTCCACGAAATGGTTCTCTTTGAAGGAGTCACGAATCTGTAAAAGATTATTGTCCGAGTTGTTTGTTTAGCTCATCACGATCTTTCTTTCTCTTGCGAAGAATATCGACATAGGTTTGACTCATATCATTTTGAAGGTATCGGTTGGCATTAATTGCAGTATCTAATGCTTCTCCTATACGGTCTGTGATTTCCATAACCATGGCGAGATTATACAGTGCTTTTCCCTTATTCTTTTTTACCGCTTCTTCAGAGGCCTGTTTGAACAGGGTTTCTGCACTTGCATAATTTCCTTCATCTAGAGCTTCATTACCTGATTTTATTTTGGGGTGTCCAGAAGGATAATATTTTCGATCGACGGAAATTTCATAAGGAGAAATACGCCGGAAGTAGAATAATCCAAGGTTTTTCGACATATTATCGATGATGTCATCGGTCTCACCAACAGCGTCCTTTGCATCGGAACGAGATTCTCCTTCGGCCGACAGTCTTTTATTGGAAGATTTCTTGTGCGTATCGATAATCTCACCATCACAAGAGTATACTTTCCAGTTGGATTCCATATCGACATCAAGAGAGGCTCGGTGCATGGTTACTTCTTCTTTGATGATTTGTTCTCGTTCTTTACCATCTTCTGTAATCGTTCTTCGACGCTCTTTGGTTGTTTGGTAGGTACTGAAATCCCAATCTTTGTTGTATCGGAACTTCTCTAAAGAAACGATCCCTGTGGCATCTGCACGTTTACAAAGTCGTTCTGTATCCGGTTTGCTGAGGATTGCGCCAGACTCTGTTCCAAGAGAAGTATATGCGCTTTGTGCTCTTTTTTGGTCTATGAGACCAAAACGAGGGTTTCTCGCGTCACTCATACTTCGGATGAGTTCGTTGAGTGACTTCTTACTTTCATCTGAGTTTTCTCTATTGATGGGTGCAAGTGATTTGATTTCTTGATCGATATTGATCTCTGCAGGAATGGTGATATCAAAGCGCTTTGTCTTTGTACAAGCGAGCATTAAGAAAAGTATGTACATAGGTATCCATAGTTGTGGTGTTAAAA
>NYTD01000072.1 GCA_002683315.1 Deltaproteobacteria bacterium
TCCCTAACGAAGGAAACGGAAAATTCACTGAAATCACACACGAAGCCGGTCTCGCATGGGCTGGTGATGCAGCTGCAGCTGGTGAATGGGTAGACTACAACAGTGATGGCCTTTTGGACTACTATCTCCCCAATGGATTGTGGAGTAATGGAAGCCAAGAGTTAGACTCTCTCTTCTTCCGTGCTGAAGTAGCGGCATATGGTGATGCTATTCTCGGAAACATCCCTGAAAATACAGACAATAGTGACCCAATGCCAAATGATGTAAACGGTCGTGCTATCTTCGAAGCGAATGGAGGTCCAAACCCAATTCTTACAGTCCTTCGTAATCACAGAACCGGTGCTGAGCTTAGCTATTCAATGGCTGGAAATCAGCGTAACCGTTTGTTCCGAAACAACGGTGATGGAACATTTACGGAAGTAGGTTATCTGGAAAATGCTGACCGTCAAGAAGATGGATATATTGTAGCCCCCGTGGATATCAACAACGATGGAATCCAAGATCTTGTTCTTCGTAACACTGATCCAGCTCCAGAAAACAGCTATCCATCTGTTATCGCTCTTCAAAACACTCTTCATGCCAATGCTGTAAACATCTCACTAGAAGGAATAAACAGCAATCGTGATGGTATTGGGGCAATGGTAACCGCAAAGATTGGTGACCAAACCATTCTTCGCGAAGTTCGCTCGGTAAACGGGGCAGTTCAAACACAGGCTGGTGCATACATCGGTCTTGGTAACGCGACAAAGATTGACCGATTGGAAGTTCGTTGGCCAAGTGGAGTCACTACGGTTCAAACAAACGTTCAGCCGGGCGCAATCCGAATCACAGAAGAATAACCCAGCATCCTGAAATCCTTCAAAAAACGCTGATGAGTCTTGCATTCATCAGCGTTTCTTAATTCATATGAAAAAGAAACTTATTTTTTCCATTACCCCCGTCCTATTCCTGCTGCTTTTAATTGGAGCAACAGAACTATGGCTTCGAGCACAGCCACGAACTATTCAAGAAGCTGAATTTGTTTTTTTCACAGAATTCAAAATCTCTCGGTGGAGGTATCTGAACAAGTTGCGAGGTCGTCTACTCATCGATCAAGTCCTTAGAACAGAGCCAAATAGTACTCATATTGAACCACCAGAAGCCAATCGTCCTCCTTTTGACAGAGTTCCATATCCATACGAGGTTCATTACAACAATTTCGGTTTTCGAGATCAAGATTTTGATATAAATACAAAAGAAAGAAAGCGAGTACTGTTGCTTGGAGATTCTGTTTCTTTTGGCAAAGGAGTTACACTTGATGAGCGATACTCTTCTCTTATACAACAAGAGCGTCCAGATTTAGAAGTCTGGAACTTGGGATTACAAGGGTGTACTGCAGAATGTATGGCACGTCTTCTAGATGAACATATTATGGCTTTCAATCCAGATATCATGATCATACAAGCAAGTGGAAATGATATAGACCAAACCTTGTGGAACGTTGCTACATCAAAACAAATCTCTGCAATGAGTGTCGAAGCGTTACGTTGGGTACGTTCATATCGAGTTTTGGAATACTGGGTCCAAAAACAAGGAAAAGAAGGTTTACAAGTCCAACTAGACCAGGCCCATACAGCTACACAAAAACGATATGGACCCGATATCCACAAATTATTTTCATGGGCCGAATCCAAAGAAATCCCCATTATTTCACTTAATCTTCCTTTTGCGTATGGGTACCATTATGGAGAGCATCAAAGTAGGATCTGTGAAGGGTATAAAGAGACATGCTCTTCCAATATCCGATTTGTATTTTCCACCGAACAGCCTCCACAAGAATATCGTACAAAGGAATATATAGATTTTGTTCAAGCAACTGCGCAAGAATTTTCTGTGAAAGAAGGAACCATCAACAACATTTTTCTATATAGAAACTCTTTTCATGACGTATGCCATCTAAGTCCGTGGGGTCACAGACAAGTCGCAGATAAGCTTCTTATTGCACTAAAGGATCTGTAGGTCTCTATGGTTTATTTATAGTGTAGCGCTTGAAAGAAATCTGTTCTGGGAGGTAATTCCACTGGCTGGTGTGTATGAGGGTCTTCCATAAAGAAGTAGATATCCTCAAAGATATGCTCCCAATTCCAAAATTTTTCAGAAAGATTGAGTTGTTTAAGAATCTTCTCTGTTCCTTGCGGTACCATCGGATGCATCATAAGACTACTGATTCGAAGCATATGAAATGCATTTGCCAAGAACAGATCAAATTCTTTTGGATTCTCTGCTGGGTCATGCGATTTGGACTCTTTGGCCCAAAACTTGCTAAATGAACGAATGTATTTATCGGCAATGTTAAATGCAACATGGAATTGATGTCCGTGCATCGCTCGCTCATAATCCAAAACAGCTCGTTTTGCAGAAGCCAGAACATCTTCACTGATAGATTCAACAGGAATCTTTCCTTCTCTATGCGTTTGAATCGTATAAAAGCACGATCGAATCACTCTATTAAATACATTGGTTAAAAGCTTACCTTCTTTTTGCACGGGATCTGGATCTCGTTCATTTGCTTTTGGATTTAGAGACTTTGGTTTAAAGCTAATATTTTTGTGGCCCAGTCCCAAACTGATAAAGTGTGCTCTCAATTGTTCTGGCGTATACAATTCTAGAAGTTCGTTGGCCATTGGAGGACGAATCTTTCCGCTACTGGAAGCCTTACTATCAAGAAATAGCAGATGTCGATTCACAAGAATATTGGGTAACTGAAATGCATCTTTCGGAGGAGGATAAACAGCCTCTTTTCCTTGCATACCCAAAAATAATCCCATTTCAGCAAGACCATAAAAATATATATTATCTTCTCCAATAAACTGATACACTTTTGCATCATCGGAACACCACCATTCCTTCCAAGAATCACGATCTTTACCAATAGATTCAAGATATGTTGCACAAAATGATATCGGAGCCCATAACGACTCTGGCCAAACCCAAAAAGTCAGTCCAGATACACCATCTCTTGAAGGAACAGGAATCCCCCAATCTATATTTCCACTCAGTCGGAACGGAACAAGCGTCTTCCCTGTACGGAATTGAACTCCTTTCTCTGCAAGAAGAACACAGGCCGCATCACGATCTGAAAGTGTAGAAAAACGAAGTACATATGATTTTTTATTTCCTTCCTCCATTTGGTGTTGAGCCATATTGGGACGAAGTTCCTGAATTTCTGCTTCAAACTTTTTGAGTACATGCACAACAGGATCTTCCAAAAACTCTTCCAATGTTGTGAAATAAAACCGTCTTGTGCTTCTGTCTTGCTTAATGGTATTGACCCATTTTTTTAACTGAGAATGAAACGATGGTAAAGAAAGGTACCAATTAACCACAGGACGAAGTTGTGGAGTTGTACCACTGAGAATACTCTTAGGCTTAATCAAATCTTCTTCTCTATATTGGTGTCCCAAGGAGCATTCATCTGCATACCCCCGCTCCGATGAACACCCTTGAATAGGACAGCGCCCCACAACCTGACGACCATTCAAAAATGTATCTTCTTGTGTATCATAAAATTGGAGCGTTTCACGCTGGACGATATGTCCATTCTCAACAAGACTGTTGAAAAAGTACGCACTCATCTCGGCATGAATCTCAGCTGCTCTTCCAACTCCTGAAGCAGAGAAGAGATTAGGAGCAACAAGATAACGTTTCAAAGTATCTTGTTGTGCTTCATGGTTTTTGATAACAAACTCTTCTAGTGTCCCATCAAACAGACCTTCATCTACCATTTTCTGGTGATATACAACAATTGGGGAGCCGTAACAATCTGTTCCAGAGACAAAAATCACATTTTCGTCTCCTATTCGGTCACGCAAAAAACGAGCCCAGACATCAGCATGAATAAAGACGCCACCGATGTGCCCAAAATGTAGTTCTTTGTTTCCATAGGGCATCCCACCGGTAATCACCGCACGAGAAGGAAAATTTGGTCTTTGATGAAATGACATGACACGCTCACAAAAAAATTGAGTTACATTAAATTTTTGTTGATTAACACAATCACGCTCTAATTCAAGACAAATCCCTATATTGGAGTTCATCATGGATATCTCTATCAAAAGCACAATCCCACATCCGATTCAAAATGTATATGAAGCAATGCGTGACCACATGCCCAAATTGGTCCCCTACATGCCAAATATCAAGAGCATCGTCGTAGAAAATCGAGAACAAAAAGGAGATACATTGTTCTTGCAAAATCGTTGGACACCTGCTCAAACTGAAATCCCTGCAATCGCACGGAGTTTCATTGACTCCAATAATACATACTGGATCGATCATGCACAGTGGAAAGACAACCAACAAAGCTGTTCTTGGAGTCTAGAAATGGGCTTTATGTCTGATAGAGTGTCCTGTATTGGAACAACATCCTTTACAGAAGCAGGTCCAAATCAAACCCATATGCTTATTCAAGGTTCATTAACACTAAACCTGAAAGGACTGGTTCCTCGTTTGCTTCTTGGTCGAGCGACAAAGGGCATCGAAGGCTTCGTTGGAAAACTCGTAGAACCGAATTTCCAAAAAACAACAGAGGCGCTCACAGCTTATCTTTCCAATTCTTCTTCGTAATCAATCACAGAAATGCTGTATTGATTATTTTGTATAAATAACTATATCGATAATCCTTCGCGTCAGTTTTCCTTTAGTACTTCGGATACAAATATGGATATTGTGATCAACAATCTGTCTCTTTTGGGAATTCCACACTCTGATCACATAGAGAGACGAAGAAATATTCATATCGGAATTAAAGATGGAAAAATTGCATATATTGGAAAAGATCTCCCTCATGGCAAAATAAATATCAATGGAGTCGGTAGTATTGGACTGCCCGGATTAGTAGACCCACACACACATGCCATATGGGGAGGGTCTAGAGCACATGAGTTCTCAAGAAGACTGTCGGGGACTTCTTATAGTCAAATCTTAGAAGAAGGTGGTGGAATCCTCTCTACCGTGGAAAAAACAAGAGAGAAAGATTTCTTTGCATTACATTTTCATGCACAAAAAAGACTTCATGCAATGCAAAAACAAGGGGTAACGCATTTCGAGATCAAAAGTGGATATGGACTTTCTCCTGCAGCTGAACATAAACTTCTATCTGTCGCAAACAAACTTGGACAAAGGTATCATGTTGTACCAACATTCTTGGGAGCACATACCATTCCGCGAGAATATCGCTCAAATCGCTCTAAGTATGTAGAAGAAATTATCAAAAAGCAACTACCTTTGTGTGCACCACTGGCACAATGCATCGATGTATACTGCGATAGAGGAGCCTTTACTCTTGATGAAAGTATTGCGATCCTAAAAGCTGGAAAAAAACATGGTCTAAAAATCAAAGCCCATGCAGAACAAAATACACACACGGGAATTGCTCGCGCTGCAGCGGAACTAGGAGCCATTAGTGTAGAACATCTTGAGTATGCACAAGAAAACGATATTGCTGCTATGAAAGAAAATGGTACCGTAGCTGTACTGTTACCTGGTGCTCAACTATACCTCAAAGATCGTTCTCCTCCTGTGCAAGCTCTTAGAGAAGCGGGTGTCCCTATGGCAATTGGAACCGATCTCAACCCTGGATCTTCTCCTGTTTTTCAGCTTATGACGTGTGCTACCCTCGCATGTATTCTACAAGGAGTAACAATAGAAGAGGCTATTTTGGGAATAACCATACACGCAGGAAAAGCAATCGGTGATCCTCATGCCGGAAAAATCCAAATCGATGGTCCAGCCAACCTTGCTCTATTCACTCCTCCTCCCGGAGATCCTGTCCGACTTGAAAGTCTTGTACAAAGCATGGGATACCCAAGCTGTCAAATGACAATTCAATCTGGTAAGATCGTACATCCTGAATTTGCATAATAAAAGCTACAGTATTAAAATCGATGTAAACAAGTGTTTACATATGAATCAATCTTCTGCAACCAAAGAACGTCTACTATTTTGTGCTCTGGAGCTATTCGCTGTACATGGCTATCATGGGACCTCATTACGAGACATCTCAGGGGCTGCCGGTGTAAATGTCTCATTAATATCACGCTATTTTCAAGGAAAAAAGGGATTATATCAGTCCTGTTTTGCTCTGTTATACAGCAAGATTGATCCCCATAAACCACTTATTTTCGATTTATTTACACAGAAATCATTTCATCAACTTATTCCTTTGGCCTATGAATTTGCTAAGAAAAATCATAACTCTCTGCTACTGATACAGCGTTCCCTTCTTTTTGAAGAAGTGCTCCAAAATACAAAAAATCCTCTTGTCGGTTTCTCTATTTCTCTTCAAAAGTCGTACCCTCATATGTCAAAAGTACAAATCCAACTTGGGCTACAGTCCCTTCTCATTTTGCTCACAAGATACACACTAATGTCAAAGGAAGAACTAGACTCTCTCTTTGGCCAGAGAGCATCTCACATGATAATCGAACATCTTTGCGATCTGGCAAACCATATATTTTCACAGGAA
>NYTD01000073.1 GCA_002683315.1 Deltaproteobacteria bacterium
CGAGTAGAGAGAATCTCTACCAGCCCTTGCAGCATACTCCCACTCGGCTTCAGTAGGTAGACGATACCCATTTTTATTATGATCTGCATACACGAGACGAGACTGATCTGCACAAGTTTCTTCTGACATACCCATAGAAAACTCATATGGAAAAGTATAGACTTCTACAAAACCTTCTCTCTTTGATAATTGATTGGCAAAGATAATGGCATCACACCAACTAATACTCTCAACTGGACAGGTCGATCCACATCGCTGAAAATGAGAAGGGTTTTTTCCCATAATTGTCAGCCAGAGATCCTGCGTCACCTCAAATGTGCCCAAGTAATAATCTCTTTTTAAACTCACTTCATGAAGCTGCTCATCTTTTTGACGATTTCTCTCTGCTTTGGGACTTCCCATAATAAATGGTGAAGCGCTGACCAACTGCATATCATATCCAAGCACTCCCTCTACTTTTCTTCCCTTTTCCAACAACCATCGTTTGGCGACTTCTACTTGTGATATCTCCACCCTTACAGAAGCTCCATCAACCTCAATATACAAGTCCTCAAAGTCTGCAATATATCTCTCAACAAGAGCATAGACCTCTTTTCCACCCAGTCTTCTTGCTTTGCTCATCTTATTCCAGATATTACTCGCCCTACTTTGTAGCTCCTTTGATTTGGTCTCCAATACTCCTTGACGAAGATCTTCTTTTCGGCGTTGTTCTTCACGAGCTTCAGCTTGCGCTTGAACCGTATCTACCAAAGCATCATAATCAAGACTTTGACCACTACCTGTTCGTATCTCTATTTCCCACCCCATCTTGGATTCAACAATTGGATCTAAGCTCTTTCGAAGAGCATTTAGGTTTGGCCCTTGCTGTTCCAACACTTGCCCTAAAACAACATCATCTCCCCCAATCCAAAACGGTTCTTGCGTCAAATTCGGAAGTTGTACAGTTTGAATCGCCTTTTGAGTATAATCGATCAGTTCTCGAACTCGAACAACACCATCTTGGTTTGTATCAGCCCATCCGCGTAATGCCCCCAACGCCAAATATCCAAATGATGTTCTTCCTTCTTTGGATAATAAAAAAGTAGATGCAGAAGGTTGAGTCGCAAAAAGAACAGTGGACGACCGTGACACTCGAAGTTCTGCACGCGTGCGAGGAAGCGGCTCAGAAAACAACGGTTGGTTCCCCCATTGCTCATTGAATGATGCATCAAATAAGGCTACGACATCTCCTTGTGCAGACTCTTCTAATCTCTCTAGTATGTTTGGGATAGAGATTCCTTTTCGAAGTACATCATAATAGCTATCTTGCGTATCTACCGGAAGAATCCTAGGAGCCTTATCAACCGTCGCTCCATGACCAACGAAAACAACCCAGTACCGTTGTGCGGGCTCTTGTGTCATTGCTTCCAAAGCTGCTTTTATATTTTCAGATGTAGCTGCTTGACCATCAAGCCATGTCACTTGATCTACAGGAATTCCACGATGGCGAGATAAATACCGAAACCAATCCCTACCCGTACGTTTTGCTTGCGTAACATTGGCCAAAACTGAATACCTCTCAATCGATACAACAAGAGCCTTCTCTTGAGATGGATCCAAAACTGTATGTGGAATCATTGGAGTTGGTGCAATGGACAGATCGGGCCACTCTTGTGCACAAACTTCTTGCGACAATAATCCGATGAAAGAAATCAAAAACACAATCTTCTCCTTAGGGTTTCACAATAGCATATTGGATAGTAATTTACTTCTTATCACTATTCTCTTTCTTTGGCTTTGGTGGAGCGGTTCGCGCGAGACGAAATCCTATTTGATTACTCCGAAAAGTTGGGTAGCGACGAAAACGATTACGAATACGTGTATCTTGTGCTGGAGATGAAAAACTTCCTCCACGCAACACTCGATATATACCATGAGTAGAACCAGAAGGATTGTTGCTTTTCATTTGCTCATATGAACCATACCAATCATGGCACCATTCCCATAAATTTCCTGAAAGATCATAAATTCCTCGTTCATTGGGTTTGAGGAGGCCTACCATTTGAGCAAGATTTTCTGAATTGCCCTCATACCAGCCAACCAAACGGATATCATCTCCTCCAGAGTATGTGTATACCTTCTTATCGCTATTCTCTTTTTTTTCTTTGGGCTGATCTTCAGCTTTGGGAAAATGATCCGGTAATGCCGAAAACTCCCATTCTGCCTCTGTAGGAAGACGATATCCCATGCACTCCGTTCCTTTTGAATATACGATCTCCCCTTCATTAAAACGATAACACTCCTCTAATCGCTCCCAGTCTGAAAGGATGTTGGCAAAATAAGCCGCTTCATTCCAATCAATACAGTACACAGGGGAACGATGTTCTGGCATTTCCTCGAGATCACTTCTCATACAGTCCGTCTGAGCACGAGTCCAAGGAGCAGTACCCATGACCTTTTTCCAAAAACCTACCGTCACTTCTGTTCGTCCAATATAAAACGAACGAGTGAGTTCAACATGATGGAGACTTTCATCAATATCTCCTTGCCCTGTCCCCATTTCAAAAGATCCATGCTCTACAAGAATGGTCTCATATCCAAAAGTAGAGGTATGTACTTTATTTTTAGGGGGAACAGCCCATAACAAAGCTGCGTAGAGCCAAAACATTATTATATTTCTCCATTATGTATTTGTTTTTAATAATCGCTTTACCCCAGAACGCAATCCATCAACAGTTAATGGGAACATATCAAATATCGTATGGATTGCACGAACAGTTGGATGATCCCAAAACCGTACGGGATCTGGATTTAACCAAATAGAGTATGGCGCACTCCGCGAAATAAGCTTCAACCAATCCAACCCTGATCTCGCTTCGTTCCATCCTGTTGAAAACAACTCATATGGAGCCATTGAGGCATCTCCCACCCAAACAAATCGATGTTTGGGTGTCCATTCCTGTTGTAGCTCCATGATCGATTTTTTGTTGTTACTATGATAGTCTTTGTATAAATTTCCATATGGAACATTATGAAAATGCCAAGCTTCAAAACTGTGAAATCCTTTCATCTGAGAAGCTACCGAAAAAAGCTGTTCTACAAGGCGAGCATGAGGTTCCATCGATCCACCAGAATCCATTAACAACACGAGTTTAATACGATTGGTTCGCTTTCGAGCAAATGCAAGCTCTATTTCTCCTCCATTGTCTGTTGTTTTTCGAATCGTCTGATCGATGTTTAGCTCAAACTCCCCCTCTGGTGTTAGACGCCTCAATTGCTTGAGCGCGACCTGAAAATCTCGTCTTTGTAACGCTGTATCTGTTCTATAATTAGACCATTGTCTTTGAGATGCTATGGAGACAGCCGAACGATTTCGCGAAGCACCTCCTACACGAATACCATGTGAAGCGTTACCGGAGTGTCCAAAAGGACTTCTCCCACCAGTTCCAATCCACCGAGATCCCCCATTATGTTCTTCTTGTTGCTCTTGTAATCTTTTGTAAAACTCTTCCCATAGGCGTTCTATTTCAATATCTGGCTTCTCCAATGGTCCATCAATATCCAGATCCTTTTCAAGCCAACGAAGAATCTCATCCGATATCTCTGCAGGTAGCTCGACTCCATTAAATGTTGCCGAAAAGGCGACATCGTAGGCATCAAACTGCTCGTGTGATGAACAAAAAATACTTCGTCCAAGACCGTACAACTCGTCCAAATGGGTGACCAAACCGTTACGTAGAGCCTTCATAAGGGTCAACCACTGTGATATCCCAATTTTTATCCCTTGATTGCGCAGATTGTAGAGCAGTAACCCAAACATCAATCTATCGTCTCCGCTTTTTTACAATAGAAAGGTCGCTCTCTCTCTTGATTAGCGTTCCCATAAAAGGCATCCGATTGGCGATATCTTCCGCTTTGGCACCCGATCGAGCAAGCACCATTAACCAATCCAAAAGCTCTGATGTACTTGGCTTTTTCCGTAGACCATGGACATCCCTTAATCCATAAAACCGTAAAATAGAGGCTTCCACAAGCTCTATATCCAAATTGGGAAAATGAGAATCAATGATGGTTTTCATGCGTTCAGGATTTGGGAACTCAATATAATGAAACAAACATCTTCTTAGGAAAGCATCAGGAAGCTCTTTTTCTGCATTGGATGTAATCAATACAATCGGACGTTTTTTCGCTTTCACTGTTTCATCAAGTTCTGGGATAAAGAAGGCCATCTCATCTAGTTCACGAAGTAGATCATTGGGAAACTCTACATCTGCTTTGTCGATTTCATCAATCAAAAGGACGACTTGTTCGTTGCTTGAGAATGCTTGTCCTAATGGTCCCATTTTTATATAGCTTCGGATACTCGAGACATCACCTCCTCCAAAACGACTATCATTCAATCGCTGTACAACATCGTACGTATATAGCCCCTCTTTCGCTTGTGTCGTTGACTTCACATGCCATGTAATTAGTTCTTTCCCAAGCGTTTGCGAAATGGCATGTGCAAGCATTGTTTTTCCTGTTCCAGGCTCACCACGAACCAAAAGAGGCTTTTGCAAAATAATCGCGGCATTTACATCTGATAATAATTGCTCGTCAGCAATATAATTCTCGGAACCTTCAAATCTCTCAGTAGACATCATACACTCCATTCAATCTTACACAAATATCAAGCGACAAGAGACAGAACCGCATATAGAATGAAGGCGATTGTATTGTCCTTAATATATATTGCCCTCATAACCCATTCAGACATAGGATCATAGATGAAAGAAGAGAATCTATGCGTACTCATAGACTTTGAGAACATCGCAGCGGGAACAGAAAAAGCCAAACTTGGAAGGTTTAACATTCGAATGGTCATGAATCGTTTGAAAGAAAAAGGGCGTATCCTTGTAACTAGAGCGTATGGAGACTGGGGTAGATTCGCAAAATTCAAACAGTCTTTACTTGAACACGGCGTCAGCATGATGGAACTCACAAGCTACCGTGGACAAGACAAAAACAGAGCAGACATCGCTCTTGTTGTCGATGCAATGGAACTTGCATACACCAGAGAATACATCACTACATTCGTTCTCTTGAGCGGAGACTCTGACTTCACTCCACTTGCAATGCGCCTGAAAGAGCTAAATAAAAGAGTTATCGGATTGGGCACCAAAGGAAGTACAAGTCGACTTCTATCTGAAAGCTGTGATGAGTTTATCTTTTATGAAAACCTCTTACGGGATTCTAAGTCCAATGAAAGCTCCCAAGAAGAGAGCCAACCCAAAACCAAAAAAGAAGCGGTTGAGATTCTTGTTCAAACCATAGAAGGAGTTCAAAAAGACAAACCAGGCCCGGTCTCTGTCGGTTTTTTAAAACAATCCATTATGCGTAAGTACCCTACGTTCGATGAAGGAGAATATGGATTTTCAAATTTCACTGCATTTTTGAAGGCAATTCAAAAGACCAAAAAAATTGTACTTCTCAAAGACCCTCGTTCTCAAGGATTTCAAATTGATATGTACCAAAGTGAGATTGATGACATTCAACTTCCGGAAGTACCTGATATGTCGATTGAAGCACGCTCATTATGGGATAAACTGATCGTTCTCAAGTTAAATCCAACATCACATATGATACGCCATACTGTCGTTCATGAGCTCGTTGATCATGTCGTCGGGGTCCTCGTTGGCCACCTTTGGTCGGGCCGCCTCGAAGATA
>NYTD01000074.1 GCA_002683315.1 Deltaproteobacteria bacterium
TATACCTTGAGCATCTTAAAACTCCATGTCAGCATGCGATGTTTACGACCGATGGAACAGGGATTATCGCTGCTGGGCATGGCGGTTTTTATCTCATAGAAATAGCCTCTGGTAGACTTGTAGCCGGCTTCGCTACAAAAGGAGGACAGATTATTGATATTGCGGTTCGACCAGATGGTAGAGCACTCGCGACAGTTACGACAAGAAGCATCCATAGTTTTTCACTCCCCGAGCTCCAGCCACTTGATTCATTTCGACACAATGCCCCAAATCCCTCCAATTCTGCGTATTGGGATCACAACGGAGTATGGATTGGTGGTTCCGATGGAATGATGCATTCTAAAAATAACTTTGTTGGAACACCTCCAGTCTCTTTTGTTCGTGTTTTTGGAGATAGAAAGGTTTCGATTCATGGTTCAGGTGTAGGAGTTTGGGATAAAAATAAACGTATTAACTATTTTGATCTGGGTTTCCGAATAGAAGATGCCCAGATAAATCGTGAGGGAAATTTACTGGCGATCAAAGCTGAAGATGGTCCCGTGATGCTTCACCAACTACCAGACGGAGCAAAACATATGCAGGCTCCAGCACAAAGTGCACTTGCCAAAACATTTGCTGTAGGAGGTACAACGCTTGGAATAGCTCTTGAAGATGGAGGTTGTTTTTGGTGGCAACTGACAAAAGGAAAAGCATTCCAACTCAAATGGCCCAAAGGTATGGCTATCTCTAATGGAGGAGAGCTTATTGCTTTTATTACTCCAAAAGGACAAGTTCGGATCCATAGCTCTATTGATGGACGTCAAGCTCTCCCTCCTCCGAATCCAGTGTCTAATTCTGCCATCACATCAATTGCTTTTGTGAACAAAAGCCCCACTCTTCTCATCTTCGACTCCGAAGGAGTTCTGAGCTATTACAACCTCAAGGATTCCGTTCAATCGAACCAACCAGCATATGGAAAAGATGTTCTACAGATCAATGCGGTTATCGATCAAATGTGGGGTTTAAGTCACAACAACACTCTTTATGCTGTTCTTCGCATACCTCAAGATGATTCATGTACAATGTTATTCATTCCACTCTCTCAAGAACAACCTCCATTCGACCTACAAAACCTTCATCCCAAAACTTGGGTCAACCCAAGTTCAGGATCAATATTTGAACCTACAATAAGCTCTGGATTCATAGAAAAAGATTTTACAGGTACAGAGATAGCAGTATATCGATCCCTACCAAACAACCAGTGGATTTCGTTTGACCAAATGACAATCCTCGATAGCAGTGCAAACGCAAACGATTATATCTAATAAGTACTGCTAAAGTGTATATGAGAAGATCTTTTCTTATCTCTTTACAACGATGTTAAAAATCAACACTCTCGCCACATCCACAAGGACGTTTTGCCTGTGGGTTGTCAATATCAAATCCGGACTCCATCAAAGATTCTTTCCATCCAATCGTGGAATTCTTTAGTTTTAGCATGTGCTCTGGATGTACAAAGACCTGAACTCCGTTGTGCTCAAAAATAAGATCTTCTTCATCTGGACCAGACTCTAATTCAAGAACATATTTATATCCGGAGCAACCACCTCCACGAAGTCCAAATCGCAAACCAAAACCATGAGCGTCATATTCTTGTTGAAGACGTATAATATTTTCTACTGCTTCGTTCGTAATTTCGATCTTGTCCATAATTTCTCCTAATACTTCTCTAAGTTAACATCATGACCACTATTTTGACAACGTAAAGCGGATTAATGAGCGAATCCCACAAATAATCACCATTGCAACAATCGGAATACCAAGTAGATGTTTTTCTACAGCCATGGAAAACTCACCATGAACAGTATATACGATGCTTCGTGTTATTCCACATCCAAAACATTCCAAACCAAGCAAACGCTTATACATACACAACTCTGGGATTTTCCATCCCCAAACTGATATAGATTGCGTATGAGGTGTGAGCATACTGGCTACACTCAAGAAAAGAATGGAAAAACCAATCCAATAGAGATCAGTGTTTCTTCTTTTCAAGATCTTTTTTCCCAAGCTCACGAGCAATCCTATCTAGGATACCATTCACAAACTTTACACCATCGGAATACCCTTTTCGACGTGTATGATGCTCTATACCAGCAGAACCGGAAAAAAGTTTGGTTAAATTGATTGACTCATTAATCACAACACGAGAAGGAACTGACTCTTGATATCCTAATTCATAACAACCCAATCGCATAATATTGCGATCGATTACCGACATTCTATCTAATTCCCATGTACGAGATGCAATAGATATTAATTCGTCAATCCGATCTATATTTTCGGCCACACCACAAACCAATGTGTTCGCATATCCTATTTCTTCTGGCTCTGCTGGATGATAATCTGAATTGAGAAGACTATCTGGCTCAAAATGAAGAGATTGACGAACGACTTTTGATAGGATCAATGAATTTCCTCTTCTACCTTCTGCAAGTTGCTCTACAGAACGTTTCTCTTGTTTATTGCTAGGGTCATATTCTTGTCTGATCTTTTTCAGTAAAATCCGAGCTGACTGTGTTGTGAGCGTTCCTTTTTGCAATAAACACAATGTTTCAAAAAGAGGAGTCCAATCAATCTCAAGATTGATTAGTTCTTCAAACTGGGATTCACGCAATAACCAATGAGCTACAATACTAGGAGCAAAATCTTCAGGTTGCTCCAACAGCGATAACGTCTTCTCACAAAAGAAATGAAAGAGACCTGCTAAATCTTTATCACTTACGATTCGATACGCATCCATTGGCTCTACATTCTCTTGCAAGAGCACATTATATCTTTGAATATCGCTCGTGCTATTCAATCTTTGTTCGTGGTACCAATGTTCAGGAAGTTCCAGTTGAGCTTGGTATAGTGCAAAAGCCGGTTCCAATAGACGCTGTGTGAATGTCTTCTGTACGACTTCACGACGAATATCGTCCCATGTTTGCTCTGATGCAGATTCTATCTTTTGAATAAACTGTAATTCAACCAAACTATCAGAAGATATTTTTTCTTCGGCTGCAAACTGCTGCTGTGCCTGATAAAGCTTGGAGGACAAACCCTCCGCATGAATATCTGCGGAGTACAATAATTGCAAAGCAAATCCTCTAGAACGACTTCTTGAGGCCATTATGCATCCAATGATTCAAAAAGATTAACCATCTCCACTGCAGCCAGTGCGGCCTCTACTCCTTTATTACCCATTTTTGTTCCTGCTCGCTCAATAGCCTGCTCAATAGAATTTGTTGTTAACACACCAAATGAAATCGGAATATCAGTCTGTAGACCAACATTGGCTAGTCCTTTGGTCACTTCGGCGGCTATATAATCAAAATGAGGAGTTCCTCCCTTTATCACACATGCAAGAACAATAACAGCTGCATAACGACCTGTTTTTGCAATCCGTTGAGCCACCAAGGGTAATTCATATGCTCCGGGAGCCCATACCACATCTACGCGCTGTTCAGGATCTACACCATGACGCTTAAGGGTATCTAGAGAACCTTCCAACAAGCGAGATGTAATGAGATCATTCCAACGAGATACCAAAATTGCAAATGAGCCTTTTGTATCAATTAAGTTGCCTTCAAATACTTTGTGAACCATCGAACATCTCCTTTATGTACTTTTCTGAGTAGCTGAGTTTAACTGATCTCTTCTATCTACGCTTTTATCGTGCTTGAGTTCTAGAGGAATATACTCCACAATCCGTAGGCCAAATCCTTCCAAACCAACAATTTTCCGTGGGTTATTGGTCATCAAACGTAATTTTCGGACACCAAGATGTAGCAAAATTTGCGCTCCAGTTCCCAGATCTTTTAATCCTTTGGGACCAGTACTTCTGGGCTTAGGACCACCTTCTTCTGAAAACAGTTCCTGAAAGCTTGCCAAAATCGCATCAGTAGAGCCTTCTGAAATATTAAGGTACAGCAACACTCCACGGTCCTCTTTAGACAGGAGGTTTAATGCACATGCCAATCTTTCTCGTGAATCAGTAAAACCAAAAACATCCATTGCTGGATTGGCAGCCTGAACCCGTACTGGAACAGGGGACCCATCTATTTCACCTTTGGTAAGAGCAATATGAAGACGATTGTCTACAATAGAGCGAAACAAACGAAGAGTACACTCTCCATATGGGTGTACGCCTACACGGTTGCAAAGGATTTCTTCGATTTGACGTTCATGATGAAGACGCCAGCGAATCAGATCAGCAACACTCAAAATCCGAATATTGTGACGTTTTCCAAATTCTATCAAATCAGGCAAACGAGACATACTCCCATCTTCATTCATAATTTCACAGATCACACCTGATGGGTCTAAACCTGCAAGGCGTGCCAAATCTACAGATCCTTCTGTTTGTCCAGTACGAACCAAAACACCGCCGTCACGAGCCCGCAAAGGAAAAATATGACCAGGTGTAACCAAATCTTGTGGTCCATTGCTTGGATCTATCGCTGCTTTTATGGTATGTGCTCTATCATGCGCACTAATCCCTGTAGACACCCCTTCACGCGCTTCGATAGAGACCGTAAATGCTGTATGATATGGGCTTTGGTTGTTGACCACCATCATAGGAAGCTTCAACTGCTCTACACGAGCTTCTGTTAACGTGAGGCAGATTAAACCACGTCCGTGTGTTGCCATAAAATTAATAGCCTCTGGAGTAACTGCATCAGCTGCCATAGTCAGGTCACCTTCGTTCTCACGATCTTCATCATCCGTAAGAATCACCATTTTTCCTGAACGAATATCTTCTAAACCAAGCTGAACACGACGCATCCAGTCTTCTGCCATCACTTCAAAACTCATAGAATTATCCTCCCTTAGGCCAAGGTGTATAGCCCATTTCCCTTAGCTTGGAAAATGAAAGTTTGGAATTTGATACATTCGCTCCCAGTAATCTCTCTACATATCGAGCCAACACATCCACTTCTATATTCACAATGTCACCCGACTTAAGCATATGTAGCGTCGTTTCTTCCGCTGTATATGGGACTATATTTACACGAAGCTTTGTTCCATTAATCTCATTAATCGTCAGTGATACTCCATTAATGGTTATTGAACCTTTAGGAGCACAATAATGACTGAGATTGGTAGGGATATCAATCCATAACACCCAACTCTCTGACTCTTTTCGGTTACTGTCGACATCGGCTACTCCATCCACGTGTCCTTGTACGATATGCCCATCAAGTCTATCCCCTACAAGTAGAGCTCTTTCCAAATGCAGAGACATACCTACACGAAAATTTGCCAACGCTGTTGTCTTCCATGTTTCAATACCACACACCACGGAGAAGATATGAGGAGGTTGTAGCCTATCTACAGTAAGGCACACTCCATTACAAGCTATCGAATCTCCCAATCCTACACGATGTCTGTCCATTGTTCCAATACCTGCTTCACCAGCAGGAGCAACAGTTAGAGAAGAAGAAATCCACAGACGATAACCTGATCCTTGCGGAGTCATCTGGATAATTTCTCCCAAACAGGTGACGATCCCACTAAACATTATGACTCCCAGAAATATGAAGCATACACATCCGAACCAAGTGCTTCTATGTAGCGTAAATTTAGCTTTGGAGCCTGTTCTAACTGGAAGTTAATCCCCGCTCCCCATGAGCTACCTCCTCCTAGAAAAACACCTCCGATATATAGCTCCAAAATATCAACACATTGTTCTTTAATTAAACTCATGTGGACTTTTGAACCTCCTTCCACCAATACTGTGTAAATTCCTTTTTGGTACAGCTTCTCAAGAACATTTCGAATATTCAATACTGATCCGTCATATTCTCCCAAAAGATAGTCTACATTCAGATCGTTGCGAATACAAGCATCACTTGCTACACAAAGAATTGGCCTTTTACCAGCTGTTAAAACTTTTGCGTCACTCGGACAACGAGCATGAGTATCCAAAATGATCGGGGTTGGATTTCTTCCTCCCTCCAATCGACAGTTCAAAGAAGGATTATCTGCGATTAGCGTACCAGATCCGATCAAAATCCCATCGTAAATGTTACGAAGACGATGAGAGTGCATACGACTTTCTTTTGAGGTAATCCATTTCGAGTCATTGTGAACATCACCTATCCTTCCGTCTACTGAACAAGCAGCTTTGATTGCAACGGTCGGTCTATTCTCGGATCGAATTTTCAAATAGCGCTGATTTAAACTTCGACAAGCTTCCTCTTGAACACCTACTTCTACAACGACTCCGTTCTTACGTAATCGTTCTATACTTTTCCCTCTCATTCGGATATCAGGATCAAGCATTCCAACAACAACACGAGAGACTCTTTTCTCTTGAATGATATCTATGCATGGAGGAGTACGCCCCCATGAACAACACGGCTCTAAAGTGACATATAATGTAGCCCCTTGAGGAGCAATCTCTACATCAGATAAGGCCATTCGTTCTGCATGCCATGAGCCAGGTTTCTCATGAAAACCTTTCGCGATAACCTTTTGATTCTTATCAACCAATACAGCCCCTACCATCGGATTTGGGAACGCTGTTTTTATTCCTCTTTTCGCCTCTTCAATCGCGATTCTCATCCACTTTTTATCGAACGAATGCTCCACCTTGGCTATCTCTCTGAATGTTTTGTTTGCATTGAATTATCACCGAAAGACAACAAAGCCAAGAAATCATCAAGACTATTTACCTCGCAGTATACACTGGCAAAACGAACATACGCAACTTGGTCCATCGAACTTAATTTTGCAAGTATCAAGGTTCCAATATCAGAAGATTCGATTTCAGGATTCGTATACGATGCTATCTCTGCATCAATCTCATGGATTAATAGCTCAAAAGCATCGCCAGAGATTTTACGCTTACGAAATGCATTTTCAAGACCAGTACGGATTTTGTGAAGGATAAACTTTTCAAGCGAGCCATCTTTTTTCCGAACCATAGGATATCGCTTCTCTATTCGTTCAAAAGTCGTGAATCGATAGCCACAAGAAATACAAGCACGACGTCTTTTTATCGCATCTTGTTGGGATCGAGAATCAATCACTTTGAGATCATCATTTCCACAACTGGGACAAAACATGACTAAAGCTCAGGATAAATAGGGAAATTTCCACATAGATCGTGAACCTCATCACAGATGGTCTGCAAGAGAGCCTCATCTTTGGGCGTACGAAGAACCTGTGCTATCTTTCGCGCAATCCATCGACACTCTTCTTCTTTCATACCTCGTGTTGTTATTGCTGGTGTTCCAACTCGAATACCACTGGTCACAAATGGGCTTCTACGCTCATTTGGTACTGTATTTTTATTTACTGTTATCCCAGCCTTTCCAAGAGCAATCTCACCATCTTTCCCGGAAACATCACTATCTGATAGATCGATAAGCATAAGATGATTATCTGTTCCACCGCTAACCAGAGAAAGCCCTTCTTCCATGAGCGTTTGTGCCATTGCCTTTGCATTGGAGATAACTTGACCACAATATGTATGGAATGAAGGCTGTTGTGCTTCTCCAAAAGCAATTGCTTTGGCAGCAATCACATGCATCAAGGGACCACCTTGAGTACCGGGAAAAACAGCTGAATTCAGTTTTTTCATGAGGTTACGCTGCCCCATAATAAGCCCTCCTCTGGGACCCCTCAAGGTTTTGTGTGTTGTCGTCGTAACAACGTGACAATGTGGAAATGGATTGGGATGATGCCCAGACACAACCAAACCTGCTATGTGCGCAATATCAGCAAGAAGATACGCTCCGACTTCATCTGCTATTTCACGAAATGCAGCAAAATCAATGATTCTTGGGTATGCACTAGCACCACAGATTAAAAGTTTTGGTTTGTGTGATCGTGCCATTTCTCGAACATGATTCATATCGATATACCCATCATCTCGCAGACGATAATGTGCCCCATGATATAATCTACCTGAGCTATTTACAGAGGAACCATGTGTGAGATGTCCTCCATTGGACAAATCCAAACCGAGAATAGCATCTCCCGTATGTCCATCTTCTGTAGGATGACCACCGTTTAACAATGCTAGGAATACAGCAGCATTGGCTTGTGCCCCTGAATGAGGCTGTACATTCACACCAATATCAAAATCAGGAGGCATGAATAAGTCTCGGGCTCGTTTTCGAGCAATATTTTCGATAACATCCACATGTTGACAGCCACCATAGTATCGTTTCCTAGGAAGACCCTCCGCATATTTGTTCGTTAATACAGACCCTGTTGCTGCCATTACCGCCATGGAAGCATAATTTTCAGAAGCGATTAATTCGAGTTCATCTCTTTGACGCTCTCGCTCTTGCGCTATCGCTCCCCAAACTTCAGTATCTGCCCATTGTTGTTTACTCATGATTCACCTCTATATACGTTCATCATTTTATCGATTCTAATCTGATGCCTCCCTCCTTCAAAAGAGGAGTCACACCAAATATCCAAAACCTGCTTTGCCAATCCAATCCCAACTACTCTAGATCCTAGGCATAATACGTTCGCATCA
>NYTD01000075.1 GCA_002683315.1 Deltaproteobacteria bacterium
AAGTCGTTCCTTTGTACTTTGCTGCCAAAAGACCGGTTATCAGAAGAAATGGAACACTTATCATGGTCGATGACAATCGGATTCCTCACACCAAAGATGAAATCGAGCATCGAATGGTACGCTTTCGAACACTTGGATGCTACCCCTTATCTGGAGCCATCGAATCCACAGCCAAAACCGTTCCTGAAATCATTCAGGAAATGATGTTAACACGAAAATCAGAAAGAGAGAATCGACTTATCGACTTCGATGAAGAAGGTTCTATGGAACGCAAAAAACGAGAAGGATATTTCTAATGCTATTTGACGAAGAAGCTCTAATCCGAACCGATATTCATCAATTTTTAGAGCGCAACCAAAAGAAAGAACTCCTACGTTTTGTCACAGTGGGCTCTGTAGATGATGGGAAATCAACACTAATCGGACGCCTTTTGCATGATACAAAAGGAGTATATGACGACCAACTTAAAGATGCGACCCAGACCTCCGAAACTGGAGAAAAGGCTATTGACTTTGCTCGTATCACAGATGGACTCCGTGCTGAGAGAGAACAAGGCATCACCATTGATGTCGCATATCGATATTTTTCCACTCCACAACGGAAATTTATTATTGCAGATACTCCTGGTCACGTACAATACACGCGAAATATGGCCACAGGAGCATCAACAGCAAATGTTGCCATTATCCTGATTGACGCGCGCCACGGTGTTTTGACACAATCTAGACGCCATGCATATATCGCATCTCTTCTGGGTATCCCTCATCTTCTTGTCTGTGTGAATAAACTGGATCTTGTTGACTACAATGAAACGCGCTACAAAGAGATAGAAAAAGACTTTCTATCTCTTTCTGATCAGCTCCGTTTCGAAAGCATCACATGTATCCCAGTCAGTGCATTAATGGGAGTCAATATTGTAGAACCGAACGCACAATGTCTACCTTGGTACCAGGGAAATAGTGTTCTTTCCTTTTTGGAAACAGTTAAAATCCAAAAATCAGAACAACGCAATGATTTCCGTTTCCCTGTTCAATATGTTTTACGACCCAACCTAGACTACCGTGGATATGCTGGACAAATCACCTCTGGCTCCATTCGTGTTGGTGATCGAATTGAGGTCTGTTCATCGGGAAAAGGCAGTATTATTGAAGCGATAGACACCTACTCAGGCCCAATAGAAGAAGCATATGCTCCTCTATCTGTAACAATCCGTCTGAAAGATGAATTGGATATATCCAGAGGAGATCTTCTTGTACGAGATATCCATAACATTGAACACGCACAAAAAATGGAAGCCACACTTGTATGGATGTCTGAAGTCCCTCTTGATCCAAACCGAAGTTATTGGATCAAACACTGTACTCAGTATGTTCATGCCAATATCGATGCACTTTCTTGGAAACTTGATATGCAAACTCTAGATAAGCATCCCCCCAAAATGGTGATGCTCAACGATATTGCTGGTGTTCAAATGAGCACGCATAGCCCCATCTCTTTTGATCCGTACCACAAAAACCGTTCTACTGGTTCTTTTATCATGATTGATTTCATGACCAATCAAACAGTAGCGGCAGGGATGTTTTCTGAAAAAATACATCAAACTACGATACACAGTAGCAAAGAAAGGCGATTACGTCAAAAAGGGTACAGCTTGTGGTTGGACAATCTTCAAAAAGCAAACGATCTGGAACGTAAACTCAACGATCTCGGTCATCTGCCAATCTTGATTCACGCACAAGACTCTCGATATCAATCAATTGAAAACCCTGTAGATCTATGCTCTCGACTAAAAGATGCTGGGCTAATTGTGCTTCTCACTGGATGTGAACGGCCACAAGGAATTGCTGATCTCTCTCAAGGCACTTGTGATGATATCCTCACACAGCTTCGAGAACAAGACATCATCTTTTAGACTGTACAAATTGGTCTATTCAGAGGGCTGAGATTCCTCTGGAAGCATGATTAATTCAACCATGCGCGTCACATCATAAATTCGAGACCAATAGGCTTGTAATGAATCCAATGTGATCTCCTTAAGAAGATCTGGTGTGGTTAAAAAAGAACAAATATCCTCTTCTCTTTGAAGAGAAGAAGTCAAATACTGTAACCATCCAGAGTTTTCCAAAATAGAAACTTCAAACTGACTTGAAAGCTGTTCGATGACATTATCGATATCTTCTTGCGATGTTTCTTCTTTTGGAAGAGAAATCAATATCTTGTGCAAAGTATGACGAATCTCCTCTACGCGCTCTGGATCACAAGAGAAATCCACAGTAAAATGGCATCCTTTTTCAGGATAAAGCATACTTCTACTATGAACTTGAACGCTATACACTGCTCCCATTTCTTCTCGTAACTTTCGCCGAAGAGCAACTTGAATATAAGAGGAAAGAATGCTACAGTGAATCCGATCTATACGATCAAAAATACCCTCAACAAAACAACTCATATGATACGTTGCACTTGGTTCTTTTCCTGCGTATATATAAGAACAAATAGGTTTTTTTCTGGCGCAAAGATCCCATGAAAGCATCGAATGCTCTTTTGGTGAAGGTAAGGAAGCAACATAAACAGACAGATACTCTTCTATTTGATCAAAATCAATATTACCAATAATGATATACTGCGCACTTGCTGATCCAAAAAATGTTTCAAACTGGTCTTTGCAAATCTCTTTCGAAACAGTATCCAAAAGTTCCGATGTCCATGGTTGCTTACGAGGATGATCATTCCAATATAATTTTTGAAATGCATCATGCATTTGGACCTGTGGATCTGCAAGGCGATTATGGAAATGAGAACGGGCCACTTCCATCTCTCTAAGAAATGTTTCTTCTTCAAGTCTTGGCTGAGTACTAAATAAATGATGAATCTGAAAGAGGGTCTCTATATAGTTTACAGTGGTTACACCTTGAAAACCATGGTGTGTACTTTTAATAAATGGAACGAGTTGAACAGTGGCTCCGCTTAAAATCTTTTGTACATCAATAAGAGAGTGCTCTCCCAATCCAGACCGACGAACACAAGAAGTCGTCAATTTACTCGCATAAAAATCCTTGGTTGATATAAGACTTCTTCCTCCCATACTATAGGCAGAAAAAAGAATCCTATCTTTCTGAAAAGCAGTTTGTTTAAGTAATACACGAGCACCATTACTCAATATCCATTCTTCCATCTCTAGCTCTGGAATATGATTTTTTTGTACCACAGCTCCAGCTTGTGGAACATGACCCATAAGAGGTTTCACCTCCTCTTCCTCATGTACAGTCTCTGCGGGATCAAGCTTCACTTGCTCTACCCATGAACGCATCTCTTCTGAAGTAGGATGTTCTTCATCTGGAGTGATGAGATACTGAACTCTGTTACTTTTAGAGAGCCAAGTAGCCAAAAAATTATTGACCTGCTCACAGGTAATCCCTTCCATATGCTTCATCGTAAATTCATAGTCAAAATCAAGACCGACCAATGCTTCTTTTTCTGTAATATGCCGTACGATATCTGTACAAAGTACTCGTGAATGTGTTGTCTCTCGTTCTTGATATGCTGCTTGCATCGATGAAATATGGGATCTTTTGGCACGCATCAATTCTGCTTGTGTAATACCATGTTGCTGAAACCGAAGGATCTCCGTACAGCAACGCTCAATACATTCTTTTGTATTCTCTACAGGCAAAGATGCATGAAAAACATCTGTAGCAGTTCTTCTGTTCAGATCATCACTACCTATTTTGGCTCCAATAAAGGGAGCATTTTGTTCTTGTCCTAAAAATGATAAGCGCTCATTTGCAGCTCGAAAAGCCAGCTCAGTAACCAGATCTTGCAAAAGATCTGCATACTCTGTAGATTCCTGTTTGGGCTTCTTAGACAAAATACAAAATGCTCGATGCGGCACTTCACTATCTTGCATAACAAGCGAGAAATATTCTGTATGCGCATAGAATTCTTCTTCTCGACGCTCTCTGGATTCATCTGGATTACGAAGAGAAGCAAAAGAAGATTGTATTTTGCTTTCTATTGACTCCACATCCACATCTCCTACAACAACAAGAGACATCAATTCTGGACGATACCAATCATGATAAAAACGTTTTAGGGCATCGGGTGTAAATGTTCTTAAAGACTCTTCTGTTCCTATCGGTAATCGCTCCGCATACATAGACTTGTAATACAACATGGGTGAAAGTTGTTCAAGAAGCCTTGTACGAGCTCCACGACGTTGACGCCATTCTTCTAGCCCCACCAATCTTTCTCTTTCTATCTCATCAGGAATGAAAAGTAATGCTTGTGCCCAATCTTGAACAACCAAGAGACTTTTATCAATAATCTCTTCATTATCTGTTGGAATGTGTAATTTGTAAATCGTATTATCAAACCCTGTCTGTGCATTGAGATGAGCGCCGAAACGAGAACCTATCGACTCAAAATACTTGACCAGCTCACGTGCACCAAAATTAGTAGAACCGTTAAATGCCATGTGTTCCAAAATATGCGCCAGACCACACTGATCATCATCTTCCAGTATAGAACCAGCATCTACCACAAAACGGATTTCCGCACGTCTCTTTGGACGAGTATTTTTACGTATATAATACCGAAATCCATTGGGCAGTACACCATGGACAACATCTGGATCGAAAGGAAGTGCTGTATTTAAAGGAAGAGATTGTTTGGGCTCAAAAGGTGACATGTACTTCTCTCCTAAATTTTGCATACCCATTGTTTATCCTTTACAATAAAGAATTGCGAATCATGATGTATAGAAAAGACTATGATTCATCATCTTTAAAGTACGTGTACATGTCCAAAACCGGACAGTATTTTCCGACTATCTTTTTTACCTATGCTCTTGTTTTATTTATTCTCATCTTTGTATGCACAACCATGCCCCGCTGGTCTCAACACAAAAATATCGCTTTTGGAAAAAGAGACCGTACCCAAAAAAGTGTGGACGACACAGCAAAAGATACCAGAAAGTGCCCATATCATCATAGAATCAACTGATAAACTTCCTTCTTTTACTACGATTCGTTCTACAACAAGTCTATCGCAAGATGGATATCTCATAGAACTCAATAATTCATTTGTTCAGGTGTTTCGAAAAGGCCCTTATAAAGATATTCCCATTACCAAAAGAGTACCTATCTCACAAAAAAAACAATCCTCTATACATATCATGCAAAATGAAGCATCAATGGAGCTATGGGTATGTAGAAAAGAGAAAACTCTTGCACACATACGATGGGAAGACACAGCATTCTCGGATGGATTCGTTCATATTGAACATCCAAGTAGTCTAAAACATACACAAGTGTCATATCTTCCGGAAAGCACCATCATGCAAGCAATGTGGCCACAAGACATCCTTCATTCCTCTGCACTTTTGCAAGTAGAGGGAGAAGATCTACCTCCCATTCTGGAGCAAGGTCTCATTTCAAATCCACTAGAACCTGGGTTATGGTCCCTCCTAGCAGATCGTTACTCAATCGCCACGATACTTCCATACAAAAAAAACATCGTCTCTATATCCAAATCGATTCCGTATTGGGCTATCAACAATAAGCAGCACATTCCTCCTATAAAACAAGAGGAAGAACTTATTCGTCTTGTCCAAAAATACGATGTAGAATTGCATCAAATCGGAACAAGCCGTCAAGGAAGGGCCATATGGGCTATGCAGGTTGCTCCGAGCAATAAAAAAAAACCAAGCGTACTGTTTATGGGGGGTATATCTGGAAATGATGTTCATTCCACACAGAACACTTTTGAACAGCTATATCATCTCTTAGAAACACAAGATGGACTCATAGAACTATGGAAAGAAAAACTTGATA
>NYTD01000076.1 GCA_002683315.1 Deltaproteobacteria bacterium
CCGCCTTGTCCGCCATCAGGTCCGCCGCCTTGTCCGCCATCAGGGCCGCCGCCTTGTCCGCCATCAGGTCCGCCGTCCGGTCCGCCAGCTTGTGCATCAGGTCCGCCACCTGGTCCACCTTGTCCACCTTGTCCACCATCAGGCCCACCTTGTCCACCATCAGGCCCACCTTGTCCACCATCAGGCCCACCTTGTCCACCATTTGGTCCACCATCAGGTCCTCCAGGCTGCCCATTTGGTCCACCATCAGGTCCGCCTTGTCCGCCATCAGGGCCACCGGGTTGTCCTCCGTTGGGACCTCCATTGGAATTTTGACCTGTTGTAGCGCCTGGTACATTTTCAGGTGGTGTGGGACAAGCAGCAAGAAATAGTAAACTTGAGTATAAAAAGCTCTTCATGATGGAAGCTCCAGTATCGTTGGAAGTAAAAAATATGTATTGCTTTTAATCTATTTATTCAATTGAATTGTTTGTATTGATTCTATCTTTATGATTTTACATATAGAGACAAGATGAGATCTTTTATCTATGTGCATAAATGAACATAAAATTACAGAATTCAACAGGGTAACGATGAGTGACGGCGTTCAAACAAAAATAATTAGGTAGACAATATTTTCAATTGTGAGCGATCTCATCACTTGACATCAAGCAGATGTCCCATCTTCTTTTGTTTTGTATGTAGGTAGCCTTGATTATGTACATTGGGAGGAATGTGAACGTCCATCCGCTCTGTGATGTGTACACCAAGTGCGCTTAAGTGCTCTACTTTTCGTGGATTATTTGTCATAAGTGCGATGGATTGTACTTGAAGATCGGAAAGCATAAATGCAGCGATGCCATATTCTCGAGCATCATCAGGAAAATGAAGTACTCGGTTGGCTTCTACAGTGTCTAGTCCGGTCTCTTGTGCTGCATATACAGCGATTTTGTTTGCGAGCCCGATTCCTCTTCCTTCTTGTTGGAGATATATGACAATGCCTTTGTTTTGTGAAATGTAGTCCAATGCAAAATCAAGTTGTTCCTTACAGTCACATTTTTGAGAACCAATAACCTCAGATGTGAAACAAGCATCATGTACACGTACGGGTAATGCTTCTGCTTGGGCTGGATTATGGAAGAAAATGGCGACAGGTTCTGTGCCATCTTGTCGGTTTCGATATGCTCGGACGAACATGTCACCTCGGGCTGTTGGGATTTTGCTTTGTGCTATAAACTCAAATTGGTATTCTGTGGAACTTGCGTTCATGGAAACTCCGGTGTTCGTTGTATATTTTGTTATAACTCAGAGAGGAGGAAAGAGAAATTTAGTCTGACCAAAATCAGATTTATGATAGATAAACTTGCAAAGTGTAGTATATAATATCCCTCTCTCAAAGTATATTATTCACGAAAATAAAAAGGACTCCAATGATTTCATTTTTTATCTTACTATCATCAGCATGGGCAGGTTCAAGTTGTGTGATTGAGCTACATGTTGAAGGTATGACCTGATCTGCTCGATGCCCCTTGCGCGTGACGCAAGCACTTGAAAAGGTCCCATATGTGGATTCAGCAAATACAGATTATAAGAAAAAGCAGTCTGTGGTTCAAGCGAATGGACCAGGTTGTTCTGTGGAAGGAGAAGAGAGGTTGATTCAAGCTGTTGAATCTCTTGGTTATCAAGCAGTTGTGCAGTCCAATAAGGAAAAATGATTATGATGGGTCTTTGCAGCATCGTACGCCAACTTCGCCAGCTTGAAAGGATTCTTTTGCATGAGCTTGGGCTTGGCATTGTCCCAAGCCGGCACTAAGATTCCATCCTCCTCCCTGTAAGGTTTTTTCTGCAGTCCACTCCCATACGTTTCCACTCATATCGTATGCACCCAGACTACTTACACATCCTTTTGCATGCCCTGATGGCTGCGAACCACTTTGACCTTCTATGGTGTTCCCCCCAGCATCGACACAACGATTGGGTTCATATGTGTCTCCATAGGGCCATCTGTACCCTTCAAGGCCTTGACAGGCTTCTATCCACTCATTTTTTGAACACAATCGTTTGTTTTTTTGGATACAGTAGGACCTAGCTTGCTGATATGTAAGTCCGCCTTGAGGCATAACATTTTTTTTATTTGGATATTCAAATTGATCGATACAAAAAGAGGTTCCAGAAACCATATCTTTTGGGCATTTTAGGTTGGGTTTTGGGTAGGTCTTTCTTTGAATTATAGGTCCTCGACAACATCGAAATCCAACATCGGGGAATGCTTGGTTTTCGTTTGTGGCTGGATAGCCATCGGTTCCCTGACAGGTTGATTTGCGGTGGTCAACAAACCATGAGCCTCCTCGAATCTCACGAAGAGGAGTAGTCGAACCAAGTGCGGGCGCATTGAGTTCTGTCGCAGTCCATTCCCACAGATTTCCAACCATGTCCATGGCTCCATTTGGGGATTGACAACCAAAAAATCGTCCCGAGGGTTCTACTTTGTTTATATTCACAGCACAAGCTGATGGTATGTATTGATCGCCGTATGGATAGCGACTGTCTCCACATGCAATTTCCCATTCATGAGCCATACACAAACGTTTGTTGTGTTGTTCACAAAGTGAGACCGCTTCTTTTGCATCTACAGCGCTTTTGGGAATGACATTGGCTTGATTGGGATATTCGAATTGATCGATAAATGTTTCAGCGGAAATTGAGACTTCATTGTTGGGGTTGTATGGAGTATCACTTTGATTTTTTTTGGCTTCTTCCAGTCTTTGCTTCGCATCTTGTGATTTATGATCTTGGTTGATGTCATAGTTTGACCAGCAGCATCGAAAGCCTGCCGAAAAGATTCGTCGATCGATGCTGATACGATAATCGGGCTGGCGAGAGTAGGAACCAGAGCAGTCAGCGTATTGCGAAAAAGTATACCATGCTCCCCCTTCTAATCCTCCAGAGAGTCCTTTCCAATCATCCCAGACCCATTCTTCAAGATTTCCAACGAGATCGTGAACACCATCTGGGGTATGGCATCGTTCTTTTTCTCCACTTTTGGCGATTTGATCTTCGGGGTTCATCATACTGGAATGTCCGCTTGGAAGTGCTCTTAGGAGATGGCATCGTCCTTCTTCGTATCGCTCTCCATATGAAAATCGTCTTTTTTTCTCAGATCCTTGGCATGCTTGTCGCCATTCGGATGCAGTGCACAGTCTTTTTCCTTCTGATAAACATAGACTTTGGGCTTGTACAAATGTTGTAGAACTGATCGGAGTTGCTCCAGATTCGTTGGGGTATTCGTAGGTATCGATCCAGAAAGGACTCTCTTGATTTTCAATCCGAATCATATTGGGAGGTGGTCCGTCATTTGATGGAGGGGTAGGCTCGCCGCGAAAATATCGTGGGTCCAGTGGTTTGGAATCTCCGGTGACAGGTTCTAGACAACTTAGAAGCACAATGATCATTGTATGTATCGCAATTCATAAATAAGGAATAGCTCATCGCTATGTACATTCGTGGCAAATGGAGACAGGAATTTTTGTATGAGATCTTTTTGTTTGGGATCGATGAGATCAGGAAGATGTACAACGATGTGTGTTAGTCCTTGATCCATCAACTCCATTAGATCCATTGTTCCAGCGCTTAATCCAAAATAGTTTTTTATCTTATTAGACGCGCTTAGGTATGCCATACCATTGAGTATACGGTTTTTTTCGGCCCATAGCTGCAATTGTGTATCGGAGAATTCTCCATGTGGAGCAGGATTTTGCATAGGAATATGTTGTGCTAGAAATGGAATATATTGCTCTCGTTGTATGGGGTGGGTTTGTGGGAATAAAGCGATGGAGCTATTGGGAGGAAACGTATATTGTAGTTGTGGAGCAATGGTGGATGCTTGAGGTAGCGTAAATTTTTTTAACCCAACCCGATGTGTTGTATCGCGGAATGAGATTGAGATATCTCCCCAACTTTGCGCATCTTCTTTGATAATACCAATCCTCATGGTAATGACCAGAGCCAAAATGGTAATGCTCCATCGAATCCATTTGGTATGGATGTATCGAAGAAGCCCTTGTAGAGCAAATGCTATTGGGATGGCCGCGATGATGGCTGCCATGGGAGCGAATCTATCTGGGTGTTTGAGCTGTGAAAACGATGGAATCAGCAGCTGATAAGCATAAAGTGGTAATGGAGAAAGAAGCTCTTGGGTTGAGCTACGAACGAATGGGCCGAGAGCAAAGATCGACAATATGAAAACATCTAGAGTTGTTTTTAGTACAATTTTTCTCTTTCGAGAAATCAAAAAAGCCAACGCCACCCAAAACCAATACAGAGATTGACCGCAAAAATATACACTTGGTACGAGTATGTCTTTGAGCTGAACAGAATTCACGATGGATGCCATCAGTTGTTCTTTGGCGGTTTCCATGGGTCGATTTCCTTGTCCCTCTCCCAATCTAGGATCGAATTGTTGGGTGTACTGGTCTAGCTCGGCTGTGGTAATGGGATTCCAGATATCTGGAAAAATAAATGCTTCGGATTCATATATGGTACCTCCTGTGGATTCTTTGAGCAACAGAAGACCAGGTATCATCAAGATTAGTGCCAGAAGACCGGCATAAACGTTTCTTTTGGGCATTCGATAGAGTAATAGAAATGGAAGAGCTGCACCCAAAAATATCCCGTAGTAAAATTGTCCATAAAACAACAGTGCAATCATTCCGCCAATGATTGGAATAGAAGACCTTTTGGCTGAGAGTAGTAGAAATATCAAGGGAATAGGGAATAAAAAAGCTCGATCAAGAGAGAGTTTATCTAATTCATTGATAAATACCGGGCAGAATACTCCTCCCATTGCAGCAAAGAAAGCGCTTTCTGTGCTCAAAGAGAGACTTTTTGCATATTGAAAAATAGACCAGTATAGAGCCGCGCAGCATAATCCGATTCCGATATTGTGCGCCTGTACTCCATCTAATAGGTATGTGATTGGAGTCATAATGAGATATGCCAACCAAGAAGAACCCATAATGAGCCAATTATGTCCTTCAGGAAAAGAGAAGGCTGTAGATATTGGGGAAAAGGGATTTTTTGCGATAGAAGACAAAAAAGAAGCGGATGTGGGCGGATCATCAAAGCCTATTTCTGATACAAGCAGGGTGTTGGAAGAAAGAGGAAGGGTATTGCTGATAAGAAAGGCACCGATCAAGAGGGGGAATATCCACGTACGTTTTCGATAGTTAGAAACCACTTTGTACAGTATGATCAAGAGGAGCGTGGATATGGGCATCAACACATAGGCTACCCAGTTGAAGGAAGTCGTTACGTTTCGCTTTATATAGGATTCTTGCGTAGAGAATGATTTATGAGAAAGGTTAGACTTTGTATAGTAAGAATCATTCCCTTGAAATGGAACATATGTCGCTTGTGCTGGAGGGGTGATAAAAGCAAGTCCTCCTTCGTTGGGAGCATAGGCAAAAGCATCACCCCCAAATGCGATAACTCCTTGTGTATTTGATGGGAGTAGAATGGTAGAGACTGAAGATGGAGGAGGTACAATAAAGGTCTTTGTATTTTCTTCACTGACAAGTTCATATTCTCCTGAACGAAGGGAAAAAAGAGGAAGTTTGATGGCTATGTGATTGATTCTTTGGTCGATATCGCTGTGTTGCCCAAATCCATTTGCTTGTTTATTATCTTTTGCCCAATGCATAGAAATACATTTGTCTTTTTGGTATAGAAAAACGATACCTTCTTTTCCCGAGAATTCCCATGTTTTGGGTTGAGCGGCTAGAATGGATACAAGGAAAAGGAGCATATATAGATACGACATACGGAGGTGATTTTAATTATCTTCTCGTGATGATGTATCACAAAACCGCACATTTTGTATTGTAGAAGTGATCCTACGATATCAATCTCACGTAATGAAATGATCCAGAGAGAATCTAAAATCATCTTTCTATGGGGCTATTGTAAAATCAACATTTCGTAACTGCTACAGAAAGTATCTCTTGATCTACAGGCACATGTTCGCTAATACATTGTATGAAAAGCAGAATATAACGTCATATATTTTTTGAGCGCTACAATGGAAAACACACAAAATAAAAAAGAGATAGGAGGAGGGCGTAGGGAAACCATAATTGCATTGATCATATGTGCTGTTGTTCTTCTTCTTCCTATTTTTGTAATTGAGCATGAATACAAAGTATTCACGAAAGAGCATGGTGTAGCAAAAGAAGGAGCTGCTGGGGCTGGACTTTGGTTGGCTGTGATGTTTCGAACTGTATCAAGAACAGTTCTTCGGACAATCATTCGTACGTCGGCACGTGCTGGAATGCGGGCCTCGTTGCGAGGAGCATTTCGAACCGGGATACGCTCGGCAGGAAGAACGACATCGAAGAAATTAGCCGATCAGAATCTGCCTGTATCTGAGAATAAAGGTTTTCAACAAAATCTAAAAAGTTTGTGTTTTGCATCTGTTCTTCTGTATGTTTCTTGGGTAATTGTGATTGGTTTGGGGCAACCATATTCTGGATTGTTGTACAAAAGTTCCGAAGAGCTGGTTCTTGCAAAAGAAGATCAAACGCACAAAAATCGAATTGTCGAATTACAAGAGTTGGCTGTAGAGGCTTGGGAGCGAGAGCAAGATTGGAAAGAAACGAGAAGTGAACTTCGTGTGATTGAGCGAAAGATAAAGATGGAACGAAATGCACCAGAGAGGGCAGAATTAAACAAAAGAGAGTCGTTTCTTCGTCAAAAAGAATTGCTTGATGCACGTGCTTTTGAAGATGCTTATAGTAAGTCCAAAAAAGAAAAGCTTAATCCCAAATATATCAAAGATCTCTCGGAGGAAGAAGAAGAAGAGCATCTTCAGCGAATTACATGGCTCCAAACATTGGCGCCATACCCAGCAGAGCCTGTGGCCGGAACGTCATTTTCTGTAGAGTTGCGCGACGTAGAATCTCAAGGAAAAGTTCTTGAACCGATACGATATCTCATTACAATCGATGCTCCTTCTCTTGATATTCCTCATGATTTGGATGTGTCACACAACGATGGAGAGTTTGCTTTATCTAAGATCAAACCGTCACCCAATTTGTTGAATTGGGTACAGCTTCGCGAAGGAGTTTCGTTTCATTTCTCTCAAGAGGTAGACTCAATAGGGGAAGTGGTTGTAGATTCTGATTCTGTATCGATACATCGAGTTCAATTGGGAGTAGATGAGGTCGTGATTCAATTTGGTGGGAGGACACCGTGGAAATCGATGGTGATTTGGCTTGGTGGATTCATTGTTGTTCTTCCCTTGTGGTTGATTTACTTTTTTCAATCTTGGAAAGCAAAGAAGGAAGGATTGGTACTCAATCATGAAACAGGTCCGATTGGTGGAGGAATACAGCTCTATTTTGCGGGTGCATTTTCATTCATGCCATTGACTTCAGATGTCGAAGTCCCACAAGCCAATCCGGCTCAGCGTTCTCTTATTGCGTTGTATGGCCTATTGCCTCCAGCAGTCATCTCTGTTTTTGTATGGTTTCTCTGGTTACAGATCGGAGACTCTCGACTTTTGTTTCTTTCGGATGCTTTGCTTATTTTTCCTATGGTTCAGTGTTTTCCACTTAGTCCTCTGGAGGGGATTTATGTGTGGAGGTATAGCAAATTACAGTGGTTTTGCACATTTGTATTCATTATGTCTCTATTTATGATAGTAGCTTCTGCGGGGTTGAAAGGTGTCATCTAAACGAAGTCTAGACGAATTATTGCAGATTCGAAAAAGTGCAACGGCAACACTGAAAGTAAGTATTGCACTTACATTGTGTTGGCTCTTTGTATACAACATTGTCTCATATGAGATGAATCCCTTATTGGCATTTTTTAAGGTGTTGGACGGTATAAATGATGTTGTGGTGGGAATGCTCACGGTATCAGTGATTGGCTTGGGCATTCCCACCACAACATCATTTATACCGTCCAACACCTTAAAAAATGC
>NYTD01000077.1 GCA_002683315.1 Deltaproteobacteria bacterium
CTCATCAAGTAAAATTAACTCCGGCTTTTTCAATAACAGTAGCGCTATCGAAGCTCTCTTTTTCATTCCTGCTGAATATGTATGTACAGGATCAGGTCGATTTTCCAATCCAACTTGTTCAAGAATCTCCTCAAGACCTATTTTTGCGTACCTCTTACCCATCAACGATGCATATACACGCAAATTTTCAAGTGCAGATAGATCGGTATACAAACCTGTGTGATGAGAAACAAAACCAATACGATGTCGAATTTTTTGGGGTCTTTGAATATTTTCTCCAAACAACAACAGCTCCCCTTTTGAAGGAAGAAGTAATGTTGCAAATGATCGTAATAATGTCGTTTTGCCCGAACCATTTGCCCCAATAATCAATAAACGCTCTCCTGCATCAAGGGAAAGATCAATGTGCGCATAGGCCCACCTACGCTGAAAACGACGCGCTAATGATTTGGCTTCGATAATCATATGTCCCTGCAAATGTGTCTCTTATATCCGGATTTATCCATTTGGCCAAGGATCAAGATGCTCCTAAATCAGCATTTTTACCCCACCAAGCCAATCGTAGCCATCCAAGGATTAACATAGCACCTCCGATTGGAGTTATGGCTCCAAGCCACTTTATCTGGGTTATTGCCAGCACCCATAGACTGACCGAAAAGATACAAGACCCAATCACAAAAAAGTACAATATGGATTGTGGGATGGTAGACCTACTATTGGTCCCCAGAGCAGTGATGAGAACAGCATGGATAAGCATGTATTTGGAAGCCGTCTCATACACCTCCAAGTAATGATCTGTCATGATATCTTTGAGCGCATGAGCTCCAAAAGCCCCCATTACAACTCCAACAGCGCCAAGACAAGCACCGAACATGATCCAGTTTCTTCGATTTTTTATTGACATTTGTGTTCCTTTTTACTTCAGTCATAGACATTGTGTATAGATACATGTATCCTAGCACTATGGAGTATCATATGCGGTTTGTATTATTATTTCCCATGTTTGGATGTATTGAGAATGCCCTCTACACCCAAGGTCAAGAAGAGCAAGAAAAAGAAAATCGCCAGCCTACAGCTGAACCAACAAGTGAACCAACTTCTGAACCCAGCCAGCCAAGCAGCGAACCATCCAATAACCCTAGTGAAGAACCCTCGTACGAGCCTTCCTACGAACCTTCATATGAGCCTTCATTCGAACCAACATCAGAGCCAGATGAATCGGACAATTCTGGTTCAAGTGTCAGTAACCCTGCAACTCCCTATCCCGGATCTCTGGTCATAAACGAATTAATGATCAATCCCCAAGCAACCCAAGATAAATTTGGTGAGTGGATTGAGATATACAACACCACAAGTGATTGGATCGACTTAGATGGTTTGCGAATCGCCGACAATAATCTCGATGACTATGAAATCCAATACATCGGGTCTCCTCTTGTCATTTCTCCAAACGGATATTTTGTCATCTGTGCCGAAGAGAGCGAATGGAACAATGGTGGTGCAGAGTGCAACGCTTCTTTTTTATACAAAACACTAGGTGGAGGATTTGCATTGTCCAATACCGATGATGAAGTATATCTGCTAACTCCATTCGGCCAATATGTTGATATATTTTCATACGGCTCAAACTTTGCTCCTGAAGGTGCAAGTATGGGAGTTCGAGCCGGATATGAGACAACATCGGGCAATGATTCTTCATCCAACTGGTGTGAACAATGGAACTTCATGTTCGGAGGAGATTCAGGCTCTCCGGGTGAAGAGAACTTCTGCTTCTAAGTGGAACGAGTTTACCAACACAACGTACGAAGTACAATATCGACCCATCTTGTGGGAAGAAGCCACTTCAACCAAAATGCTGCCTTGGCATCAATACCAATGCGATAGTAAGGCTTTGGACGTTTCGAAGATACTGCATGATTCATCGCTTTTACAACAATATCCACGCTAGGAGACTCTACACGATTCACTTTCATTTCATTGGCCAGTTTTTTAAATGCAGAATCATATACTTCTAGTTCACTCCTACCCTGAAATTTATCAACTTCAAGCATACCTTTTTCCCAGATTGCCGTCTTAATACGACCAGGAGTAATCAACGAGACATGGACCCGACCCATTAATTCTACTCGAAGCGCATCGCTCAGAGCATTCACAGCATATTTGGTTGATGCATACCCTCCAAAAAGAGGTCGTACAAAATACCCAGCGGCTGATCCTGTCCAAATAATCCGTGGATCAGATGCCCGCTCAAGAGTTGGTAACAGGCCTTGGATAATTTCAAGATGACCGAACACATTGATTTGAAACGCCTCTCTGAGATCAGGAATATCAATATGAGAAACAGGGCCTCCTGTTCCTACACCAGCATTACAGATTAATGCATCAATCGATTCAATATTTTGTAACGGAGCAATCATTGTTGAAATATCAGCCGCATTGGCTAAGTCCAACATTAAAATCCGCTCATGAGGAAAAGCCTTCTCTAAGATATTTATCCCGTCCAAATCTTTGGCAGTTGTCCAAACAGTATGTCCTCTTTGTTGTAATGATTTTGCTGTAGCAAATCCGATTCCACTTTCCGCTCCAATCACAACAATCGTTTTTCTCATACTTGCTCACAAAGTTCATTGAATCGATCTTCTCCAAGAAAGGCACGCAATTCAGCCAGTCTTGCTTTGATCAAATGCAATGCAGATACAAAACCTCGTTCATGAAACAATCTACCTGTTTCAAGCAGCAAACGAATACTTGCCTCTTCTTTGTCTTGTGCAAACCACGCACTTGCACGCGTCATCACCGCGCATGCAACACCAATCCAATTCTTTCTCTTCACTGCTGCCTCTTCCAAGATGACAGATAAATTTGAAGCTCCTACCCAATCTTGTTGCTGCAACAAGATACCGCTCAAAATCGTAGCCTGAGAGACAACCAACAACCAATATTCATCGGTAACAGCCTTCAAAATCACCTCTTCAAGAAGCTCTGTTGAACGAGATGTATACCCATCCAAATATAGCTGATTTGCATACATCGCGAGATATTGCAGATGGCGCTTGGAATCTCCAATGTCACGTGCTATCGATTCAGCAAGCTGCAAAAATGTACGAACACGGATATCATCTCCACCTTGCCTACAAATCGATATGGCTCTGTCCAAGGCAAACAATCGCTCACCACAAGCCGAGAACTTGGATAACGACTCTACTGCTCTCTCCCAATACACCAATTCAGTGTCATGTAAAACAATGGCTTGAAAGAGAGGAAAAAAAGACATGCCCTTCCAATCATCTTGATTTTGCTTTATCAAATCTCGAGCTTCTTTCATGTTTCCATTCGTAATGATTTTTTTTAGCGGTGCAAAAACCATACGATTGTGTTCAAGAGTGTCCATCGTCATGTTCTTAGTATGTGGGTACCACTGGATCTACATGTAACGACCATGCATGGATTCCGCCTTCCAGATTATACACATTGGAAAACCCCTGCTCTATAAGTTGCTGTGCCGCTGTATAGCTACGACGTCCATGATGGCAGTGAAGTACGATGACACTGTCTTTCGAAACACTTTCCAAAGCATCTGGAGTTAATGGTCGTGCAGAATCAATCTTTGCTATAGAACGCTCATCATCACCCCGAACATCAAAAAGAACATGCTCTTTTTTAAGATCGATCCACTGTTTAAATTCTCGTACATTAATTCTACGAACAGATACTGGTTCATTGGGATTATCAATGCGAATTTGTCCATTTTGGAAATCTATCTTCATTCCACTGGCTCTCTTGGCACTTGCACGGTTCATATATACCGTAAAATCATTGTCTGTTACCGCAAAGTCTCCAGCACTCGATTGTCCCAAACCAATATCATATTGAAACTGCGCTGTGATCTCTACAATTACTTGCACACCATCATATCGTTGCATTGCCGCTTTAAATGCTCCAATAGCTGCATCGGTAATCTCAATACTTGGCGGAGCTACCTCTTCTCTTTGCACTCCCAAAAGAGTATGTAAAGAACCATCTTGGAACATTCCAGTAATGATATCGCACCCACCTACAAATTCTTGATCCACGTAGAGTTGTGGAAACGTTGGCCAACTTGAGTATTCTTTCATACTCGATCGTAATTCAGGATCATCAAATATGTTCTCAGAATGATAGTCTATCTCAATCTCTGATAGCATCGAAACAACACGGGCTGAAAAACCACACATAGGCTGGTGTTTATATCCTTTCATAAAAAGTACAATCTTATGGTCTGTGATTAACTTATCTATTTTTTCTTTAAACTCTGGAGTCATTTGATACCTCATTGATGTGCGTTGGGACTCAACGTCATATATGTATTCACAAATTATCTCTTTACCATATATTTGCACAATATTTCCATGACAACATCTCGCACCATCGTAGTTGGAGACATTCACGGATGTTTCGAAGAATTGCTCAGTCTTCTTTCATTAATTAATTTTCATGACAACGACGAGTTGATCTCTATCGGAGACTTGGTTGATAGAGGCCCCCACCCAAAAGAAGTCATCTCTTTTTTCATGAACACTACCAATGCACACGCCATTATGGGAAATCATGAAGATAAGCATATACGCATCTTTGATGGTGAGCTTGAGCCAAGCTATTCTCAAGAAATCTGTACAGTCCAGCTCGGTTCATTCTACGAAGAATCTATAGAATATATGCGAACTCTTCCATTATACCTTCGCAGACAAAACTTTTGGTTGGTCCATGCCGGTTTTTTACCGAACATCCATCCCAAAAATCTACCCAAGAATACGTTGCTACGAGGTAGAATGCCATGGATGAAAAGCAGCTACGACAAAAGTTTTGGTGGCTGGTGGAAACACTACAGAGGAATCGATCCTGTCGTATACGGACATACTGTTTTTCATGATGTACATGTTGAAAACAACACATATGGTCTTGATACAGGTGTATGTCACGGACAAAGACTGAGTGCCATGATCCTTGAAGATCGAACATTTGTCCAAGTCGAAGCCGACCAAGATCATTGGAAAAATATTAGAGAGACGTTTTCATTGTGATTGGACAACAAACTTCTGTTCAGTTTCCACTTGATTGATCAAGTCCTTCGCCAAAATAGAAACGGGACCTTCTTCCATAAAATAAATACTTGCAGGAGAAGAATTAAAGGAAACACCATCTTCGGAAACACTTTCGATATTGTACCCTACCACAGCTGCCGTTTCTGGAACTACGGTTATCTCGACGTCTAGCTCTCCTACAATTCGCTCTCCTTGGAATTCTGGAACCGGCACAAAAGCTGCTTGAGACCCAAGAACAACAGGAATCTCATCTCCCTCAAATAATACAAACTCTTCTGATGTCGGCTCTCGGATCCACGACAAGACAGATACTGCATCTGGTTGAACAAAATCAAGATGGATTTGATCAACCAGCGCATCTTCAAAATGAGACTCTACAAGATACTCTCCTGCCTGTGATGCAATGACAGTAAAAGAGGGTACACCTACAGCACCATCAAAAACACTCTCTGCATCCAATTCAAGGCCATCAGGAGATGAATGGTAAACCTTATATGGTTCTGTCTCAACCATTTTCCATCCATCGAAAGTTAGAGAGGCTGATATATTATGTGGGTATCCGACTGCTAATTTCACCTGATCAAGGCGCTCATCTCCCACTGAGAAACTTGTCTCTAGTGTATAATTGATGCGACCCAACTCACCCGTAGTTTGCAAAATATTATTGTTGCAAGCAAAAAATAAAAATAACATATATCACCTCTCCAAATGTTTATACGATACGTCAATCCTTGTTTCGTTATTCAATATCTTTTCATTGATTCTTTCATCACGATTTCAGGAACCTCGCGGTATCTTGTCTCTTTTGAAATACATGTCAAAAAGGTATCTCGTCGAGTATTTCAAACGAATAACGTGAGAAAAACCTAGAAAACACGTTCAAGTACAAGAAATCCAACTCCTCCACCAGCAAGTCCAAGAGCAATATTCCCATACTTCTCTTTATCTTCGGATTCCTCTGGTGAAGCCAGCATCAAAATAGATGATACAGCACTTCCTGCAAGACATAGAACACCAAGTTTACCCAGAGAGTTTTCTCCTCCATCATCTTTAATCTGGTAACCACCATCTGGTGGAGGTCCATCAGGACCATGTTTTTGAAGCTGATACGAAGAAGGTAGAAAACGAGAAGGAACAACAGGCTCCGCAGAGACATAAATAAGTAAAGAAATAAGAATGCTCATAGCTCTGAGATCCGCTGAATATTTTGTGAAAACTGCTCTATGTATTGATAAGAACCATTTTGAGAAGGCTGTACAAGAGTATCGATATATAAATGCTGTACCTCAGGAGGGAATTTCCCTATCAAGAGAGAACTTGGAGCATAGGACCAAATCATTATTGTTTTTTGACCGGGTACATACCACTCCATAAAATATTGCAGGTGCTTGATTAGAAATTCTTCCTCATTCGGAAAATCAAAAGGATGAATGTCTATCTCTAAGGCACGGGCAAGATACGCAAATGATTGAGAATTTGCAGCAATTTTGATATCGTGAAATTTTTCTTTTTGACCAAGAAGAGACTCTGCGAGTACAGATAATTCAGCATCCAGTGTAGAGAATCTTTGTTCAACAATTTGTGTATCCTTCAACGGGAATGAAAGGACTTGATTTTTAAGAGTGCTCAATTGTTGCCGATATATATTTGGGTCAAGCCAAGTAAAGGGGTTGGTTCCTTGATGTTGATGTTCACCACCTGAACCATGAGAATGGGTTTGTCCGACAAGTGGAATTTTAGAGAAATCTCGATCAAGACCAACAAGTTTTTTTGAGGGCAAAGAAGCCGTCATGACCCAAGCTTCATATCCAGCCCCCATCTGAACTATTAGGTCGTTTTTTTGTAGCGAAGCAATCTGATCTGGACTTGGGAACCAGTGCTGGGCGTCTTCACCTATAGGCAAAAAACAATCATTTTGCTCTTGGGGTACCAGAGACTGAGAAAGAAAAAACGCAGGAAAGGATAAACTCATCATTTTGTTTAATTCTTTTGTTTCCACTTTGTTTTCAGTAGAGACACAAGCAAACATTATCCAAAGCATTTTTGTTCCTAAGATAGAAATAATTGAAGTGCAAGCAGAGAAGACCAAGAGAAGATTCCTGCCAAAATAATAGCCATACAAAATATTACAGCCAATTCCGTGCACAACATAACCAAAATAATATTTTTGGCTCCTCCGATTCTCTCCATCAAAATGAACTCATCCCTACGTAAACGATATCGCAAGGAAAAGATCAAGCCCAAAAAAGACAATGTGGCCAAGCACAAAACTGTAAAATACCCGTATAAAGCACGTTCAATGGCAAAAACAATCGACAGAATATTCTCAATTACTTTTTGTGGCCTAATCGCATGATGAAGAGTCGCCAATTCCATCTCCCCCAGAACCTGATCATGTGCTTTTTTATTATCAGGAAAGAATAAAATAGAGTCGATCGGCATATCAGATTGAAGTCCATGCAGATGAAATGTGTCTCGATTATCCTCTGTTATCTCTGGAAATAGAAATATGGCTGCAGTCGCTTCAAGGTTTTCTCCTTCTTTAGCCTGCGGGTTTATAGAATTCTTCGTGGTCACCTTTTCATGTCCGTGTAGCAATCCATCCAAAGCCCAACCCGTTTGAGTTGAGACAAAGAATGCACGATCGTCTTCGGATTCGCTTGGTTCTAGAATTCCCACAACGCTCAAAGTCATTGGGTAGGCACCTGCGATATTGTACAAATTCGTAACATCTGATCGAATGGTGTCGCCAATTTCAAGACGAAACTCATTGGCTACATCACTTCCTGCTATAACCTCACCAATCACTGCAAACATTCTTCCATCCTGAATCTTCAAATTCCTCTCTGTGAAATAATCCAAACTTGTACCGACAACAGGACTTTGTGATGCTGTATGGTGAATATGTAGTGGTATGGAGGTTCCATCACCTCTTGATTGCAGATTGTTATGAACCTCCATCGTAATGGGATCTCGGACTTTACCACGAAAATACAAAGCATTCATCGTCAGGTCAAACTGATCTCCTTTATATCCAATGAGAATTGGTGAAGAGATTCCTCTTTCGACAAGCTTTTCTTGGATA
>NYTD01000078.1 GCA_002683315.1 Deltaproteobacteria bacterium
CACAAAAGAGACGCTTCTTTTTATTGGGAAAATTAAAGCTGGCTCCCTTGATGCACATTGGATCGGTGCATATTTGACCGTTCCGTTTCTGCTTTTTCTCCGTCTTTTTTGCCCCCTCTGCCTCTATTTCCTCTGTTTCCTCTGTTTCCTGTATCGAGTCATTCTCTTGTGTCTCTGATTTACATTCAATAGAATTCATTTCTGGTTTAATTATTTTTTTATTTTTTATTTTTTTAGTTTTTATTAAATTGAAAAAAAAATGTCAAAACTCAAGATGAAACGAGAACAAAAAATGATAAAGACTCTCGAAAATAAGCGAAAGGCATTATCAATCATGATTGATAACGAAAAGAGAAACAGAATCGATAGGACAATGTCTAAATCTAAATACAAACTAAGCAAATTACATCGTATTTCAACATATTTTGCATTTTGGCGATTGAAAAATGGCACGCGTTAAATATACACATATTATATATTATATATGTACTATTATATAAAATGACGACAAAGATGTTGAATCAATTTACATCGCAATTAAAATTCGAGTATACGAAACGTCAACAAAGAGTCGAATTCGATAAATTGTTCCATACGTTTGAAGACTTTGAACGATGTGGTTCTCCTAAAAGGGTTCTATTTTTAGGATGTACAGGCGCGGGGAAGAGCACAGTGTGCAATGTCATCTCGGGAAATCGTGGTATTAACACACCATCGGGTATACAATGGGATAAAAAATTGATTTTCGAGTCTTCTCACGGCACGAAATCGATAACGAGACACGTCTCTTATGCTAATTTGCGTTATTTGAATGATCTTAATCGAAAGATAACAGTTATCGACACACCCGGTCACGATGATACGAGTCACAATTCAGCCGCTAATGATGAAAATGCACACGATTGTTTACGACAACAAGCCGCTGATTTGCACAATAAATTGAGGGCGTTGGGTAGTATCGATTTAATTGTTATATTGCATGATAAAATTCAATCGAATCGATTGAACCCGGCCACGTTTGAGTTGTTAAAGTTGATTAATGAAAAATTCAACAATCAACCAGTATGGAATAACGTAGTTATTGCATATTCGCATTGCAATCGTTATTGCACAAGCACATGGGATATTGAGCTCGATCAAAAAAAGGCGGCGTTGCAACGCGAGATAATCGAATCGGATTTGGGGTGTGATGTTGAATTGCCGGTAATTACGCTGGGCGGGATCTGTGAATCGCACGACGAAACGATGGATGACTTTGAGGAGTTGTGGAATCTGATTGAGAAGAGCTCTCCGATTTCAACAAGAGATTTGCAACCATTCACCGGAGCGGCGTGGTGCAAATATGAAAGCGCAATCAAAGCTCGCGACGAGGCATTGACAAGACAAGACGCTGCAATCAATCTGTTTCCTGTCGTTTTTCAATTAATCACCTGTATCTGTGTCCTTCTCTGGCGCGACGCTCTCCCGATGTCAATTTCGATGATGATGCTCAATATACCACATACATATTTTGACGAGTTGATCATTGTCATGACACTCGTGAACATTATAGGGCCTCAAAAGGTATCGTGTTGCGTGGATATATTGTTTGAAACGTATCTCAAGCCGCTATTTTATAGTCTCAAACAAAAGTACATGTAGAAGCGTCGAATAATAAAAAAATAAAAAAATAAAACGAATGATTCATTATGATACTTTCTACGAGATCATGACGCGTGTGGCCTTGATTATTTTACTATGTGCCGCGTCTAGCCCATCCCCGCTCGCCCTTCCAGCCGCCATCTTCTTTGCGTACCAGCCTCAATGCCTGTGTGAGTTTTGGAATTTTGTCTACGATACATATTCGATAGAATTGATTTGGTTTATATGGATGCCTCTGCTCGGAATCACTTTATATTTTAGCCACGGTTTTGTTTGTTTATTTTTTGATTCTCTTTATCGACCAAGCGTCCTTGACTATTACAAGATTCAAAAGGACAAGCCTGGTTTAAACACAGGCAAAATTTGGAAGGTATTATGTGATATGTATTTCTTTTTGTATATATCTTGCGAAATTGACTCCCAACGCGCTTTGGTAGACTGTCACAAATTTATTCGTCAATCTTGGACCTGTTTCGATTCTCTACAACGTCATTGTCTATTATTGGTGTATAGGTAAGTTTGGTAACGTTTACTACAAAACTCTACGGGTTTAGCTGACACCCTCATTTCATGTTAGCGTTTGGAGGAAAATTAACATGGAGCAGGGATATACCCCATCCATCCGAAATGCTCTCCGCGATTATTGTCGCCATTCTGTGTAATGAAGTCACCTTTTATTACGGACATCGATTATTGCACGAAAACAAGTGGCTTTACAAGAACGTGCACAAGATTCATCATGAAAATACAGCTCCAGTAGCTCTCGTGGCGGCATATTGCCATCCTGTCGAAATGATTGTTTCGAATCTCGCTCCCCTTACGATAAGTTTCCCCCTCGTTGGAGGGCATCTATTCACCATGTTTGTGTGGATCTGTTTTGCCATTCTGGGTACTCAATATCATCACAGTGGCTATAAAATGCCATGGTCGGTACATTTCGACAAACATCCAGCATATCACGATTACCATCATGAAATATTCACTTCAAACTATGGTGTATTGGGATGGCTCGATGCCTTGCATGGAACGAATACAAAATGGAAGGCGAGGCTATCTTCAAAGACAAACGATGACTAACCCTAACCCTAACCCTAATTGGATCCATAATTGTACACCATATCTTCCAACGTGGTCATCATTTTATATGACGGGCCATAATCCCATAATATTTCGCCATTTTCTTCAATACCGTCACGCGCATTGCAAACAAGGATGAGAAATCTGATGTTATTCCTTTCGGTATTATACAATAGCGTGACGTCCTTAAGTCGCGCATTATTCTCACGTTTGATATTGGCAGAGTTGGCATACCCCCCGACCTTTTTTTTACCTGATACAAATGCCACACCCTTTTTGACAAATTCAGGTGTTCCGTCAACCACAGCTTTACCTGCAGCGTCGCATGCTACATCATACATGCGAACCGAGTCCCGCATAATGCACATATCACCAGTATTTTTTGTATACCAGCATATTGGTTGTCCATATTCGATACGAGACGCTGCAAATAGTCCATTAAACTCTGCACGACGTCCATCGACAATAAGTTGTGTCTTCCGGACTTTCAATTTGTGAGGAAAACTTTCCAAATCAATACGTTTTAGTCCACGTAAACCCCCACTACATGCCATTTTTTCAAACTGTGTTGTGATGTTTTTATAAGTTAGAGAAAAAATGAGCGCGCAACAGCCTACAACAACCCCCGGGAGCGCATCGTCGTATATACACAGTGCTAGTCAGGCCTTGTGTTATTACACAGTGGTAGTCAGGGCTTGTAACAAAAACTCTATCGAAATCGACTCCATCACGTTTTCGACCGTCGAATTGATTGTCGAAACGCTATTGGGATAATTCTTATCGTCTCGTATCATGATCGGAAAGAGACTCACGTGACAGTCGTCAATCTCCATCGAACACTCGACGATGGCCGTTTCGTTGACATCTTTAATGTGAATATTTTCGATGATTTTGACAAAGAGCTTCTTACCATCAACAGACAGAATGGGATCCCTCCCGGAAATCAATACTCGCTTGCGACTCTGGAGTGCTAAAACATCCCACGATCCGAGAGTCCGCGGCTTTTCGAGTTGCACGTCAATCGTATGGGTCGTCTTCCACTTGAACATTTTTTTATTTTTCCCAAATCTGATTGGCTTATTAACGGGCGTAAAAAGAAGTCCATCGAATTCAAAACCGGCATGCATGCGTTCGTCCCACAGTTTGTGCAGAGACATCATGTCAACGCACGGCTTTGTCTTGAGAATTATCGGTGTGTCGTGATCAACAACTAGGATTTTCCCCGCGAGTACAATTGTTTTCTTTAGATCACTCGTCGGCTTTTCCGTTTCACAAAATTCATGCAAATCAATGAGACTCTGTAATTTTTTCAATCGAACGTCGTAATCGACATTGTCAAATCGCACACCATGGGCCATGAAAATGTCGAAAGCGAGCCATGCCATGGAGGAATCGTTTTTTGAATTTGTATTAAACACGAGTTCGCCATCAAGGAGTGTATCGTGGGCAAACAAGGGATGCGAGCCCCATATCGAAACCTCATACGCTATCAGACCACGATCGAACATGAGCGCGATGGGTTCTCCTCTCATCGACTCTTTCGATGGGCGAGTCGTCAATAATAAGAGGTACCGAACACCATCTGCCTTGAGAGAAGCCTTGATGCCTCCATGGTCATTGTGTTGCCGCTTGATCACTTTAATCTCACTCTTGTGCAGTGATACAGGTTGTGCCGTCGGAGCGCATGTGAACAGGCCATTGTGTCGAACACCCAGCTTGTTGAATACATCCCATAATTTGTTACGAGCCCAGGTCAACTCATCATCGGCCAATTGGACCTTGGATGGTTTCAGTTCCATTTTTTTTAATTTATTCGAAAAAAAATTAAAATAAAAGATGCATCTTTTTTTATATCATTAATAATAAATAAACATTTAATCATTTAATAAACATACATTTAATAGCAGTAAATCTATCAACATTTATAAACACATAATGATGACTGATGAGATTTCACAATTAGCAAAGGACTATTGTCCGTATATCCAATTCTCAAAAAAGGAGAGGTATTTACCCGCATCGTTCGAACACATGTGTAAACACTCAATTCTCTCATATAACAACAAAAAAATCAATGTGTCTACAGATGAATTGAGAGATAATATAGAAAAGGAGATCAAAGGAGGAGAATCCAATCTCGAACATCCGTTGATATGGAAATCCAACTCCATTTCTGGGAACGGGAGAGATGACAGGCTTCGCTTTGATATTGGTGTCATGCACGAAAACACTGCATCAGAAGTAATAAGTACAATGTTGACTGGAAACATAACAAACGACGGATATTCCGGCCCACCGAACCCTGAAAATAAGCTATATGGCGATGCGACTACCGCAAAAGTACAGTACATTCACGCGCACGTCATGGGAAGGTTCGTATGCAAGGAGACGGGGGTAGACATGATGGATATCGTCTATGCAATCTATTTCATGCATAATGGCACGCTCGAGTCGCATGCTTATGACGTTGAATACATCGTTCTTCGATTTCAATATTTTGATGCATCTCATGGTGGATTTGGATACCACGACCTGACTCCTCTCGTGAACAGGCACCCTTGCTGCCCCGAAGGCCGACAATGGCACTTGGTCCGCGTTTATTTATCATCACATGGTAACGGTGTTTGGTACCCAACTCGTTTCCCCGGCGAGGAAAAAACATTCATAAAATTCGTCGACTTCACACACCCTGTAATCTACTCCGCCAATGCAAGTCACGCTCTTTACCCTTCATCCAAGCGACATCGGAGGTTTGTAGGTTTTGCCGACGACGTCACCGATGATGATGGGCTTTTATGGAGACCTACCTGTGTCGCGATCTGGGGTCCTGTTATGTTTCCAATCAACCCTGTCACGAAAGCTCAGGAAAGGCCCAGTCTGACAGTTATACAAAACGACGGTGTCAAGATTCGTAATCCCGATCCTCTACTGTATATGAATTTCTTTCGCGGTACGTTCGGTGTTATCAAGGATGACAAATGCATCGGATGCCAAAGCACATTACCCTTTAAGAATGCAATAAACCTATTTACGCTTGGAGATGGATATTACAAATTCCAAAAGGGTGGATTAACGTCGATGATAAAGGTTGGCACGACGCCTGCTTTCAGAGCCGGTATACAGGCATTTGCCGTCGTTTCGACGTTGTCACTTCTCGCTATAATGGTTTCTTTTACAAAGGCGCAGAAAAAAGACCCGAATCATATTAAGTTGCTCTGGTTAACAGTCATTTTGAGCATTGTCTCACTGCCTATTAGCGGCATTGTCTACGCTGCTAAATGATTATCGAGTCTTGCGTCTCAAGTTCATTTTTTTTAATTAAATCGCTGCCATATTACTTTGATGTATATCCTCAGGGGTTGTCTGACTCAAAGTTTATTGAGGTATATGAAACCGTCGAGAAGAGACTTCTCAGTTGTGTGGATGTCCCCGTTGTTACCAAAACCACTGTCGCATTTTTACTGATTGCTTCATTGATGGCTCTCATGCATCCTGCCCTGGCATCACCATTGCTCTTTAACATGTACTCTGCATTATCAAACACGACGTATTTCTGTGCACCGTCATAATTTCTCATTGATTTTGAATCGTAATTTGCTGTATATAGACATGCTGGGACGAATACTTCTCCCGTGTCATACAAGGCTTTCATATGTGTAGTTTTACCACACCCCGTACTTCCGTATATTTCTACCACCACTTGCCTCGGAGTTCTGTCGAGTATCGCACTCATTCTTCACGTTGGTCACAAGCGGTACACTGGGATATATTATTGTTTCGTTTTATTATTTATTTTTTATTTTTTATTTAGTTGTTGTTTCACAAATGGAGATGTTTTGTTTGGAAGTACAAAAATTTACAGATCAAGGTTTCGCACATGTGGGATATATGAATGCACTGTTTTATACATCTGAAGATGCCGATGCATACTATAAAATCCACAATAAACACATGCGGGGAATAACTCAAGGTTATCAAGACTCTCATTCCGACGAGGACCCCGATTCACACCTGCGATATGTCATACGAAAATATGACAATGAAATATGCAACGTGACACCGTTTGATCCACGAGATGCACCGACTACCAGTGCTACGGGTATAAATTCATTTCCCGATCTTCCACGTGCACCTCGACCCGATTATGTCCGCTTACCATTTGCCAAATGGTTAAGAAACTTGCGTTCTGATGACGATGATGGTTATGTGTATCTATTCGGTGAAGTTGAAGATTTCTTGAATGATGTCGACATGACTTGTATTACCAACGATTATGACACATGGGAATGTTTCTGTGAAAATGAACTTCCAGATTTTGAAATGTGGAGCGATGGCAAAAAACAAGCAGCTGCGAACACATATTTTGAATGGCGTTATGGCAGGGGAGGGAGACAATTGTCCCCGAAGTATTTTTTAAAAAGGTACTTTTTTTGAAAGTAGTCTGTAATGATAAGCTTATGATCAAATGATTTCGGTGAATGGTTTACCATTACAATTTATTCATTTTTTTAATTAATTAATTAATTAATTATTATTATTTTTTTAAACACATCAATGAAAATCGATACGTGGCTCGTTGAGAGTGTTTGCAACACAATGATTGAAATGATTGAGGATCGTGGCTATGGGGTAGCAAGTAGGTTGAAATCTGTCGATGAATTGATCCCGATCTTTCAAGAGGGAGGAAATATTATCGCAAATGAAATAACAACAGTCTGTATTGTTACTGAGAAACTCGGAATAAAGGCGATTCGTGACATGGAGGCACTTGCAACTAATTCAAAACACGTTTTTATACTGACGTGGCAAAGGCCGACACCGCCTGCAATGAAACGCCTTTTGAATGAATCAACAACGTCTTGGTGTAGTCAATTTTTGGTCTCCGAGGTGGTTCGAAATATCACAAAACACAAGCTCGTTCCAAAACATACCAAATTATCACCATCAGAGATGCAAAAAAAGTTGAAACGTTGGAACATTTCGAATACAGCCTTGCTGCCGCATATTCTGACAAGCGACCCTGTGGCGAGGTATTTAGGCCTTATCGATGGAGATGTAGTCGAAATTAAGGGTTCATTCGGAACGAGTAACGGTACGTTGCACTTCAGGTTAGCCACAAGTGGCTGAATAAATTATATTGTATAATAAGCAAGTACTCGCATTTGAAATGAATGCTTTATTTTTTAATACATATTGCATCCCACCATCCTCTAACGAGCATATCGCCGGTATTGTTAATTATATTAGTCAGCGTGTCTATTATGATGATGATTTAGATGTCATTGCGTTGGCGGAAGTGTTTAATAATTCGCGTGGCTTATTTACTAAATTAATTAAGACAAATGAAAGACTTAAAGATTTCGATATTTACGAGAAAAGGGGCTCTTCGTCAATGCTCGACAACGGCTTGATGATGTTAGTCCGTAATTGTGTGGCAACAAACGAATTCTTCACTCCGTTTAAACGGTCTTACAGCATTGATGCTCTATCAGAAAAGGGGTTTTTGACGTTAAAAATAGACAAGGTCTGTGAGACGGGAAGAAGCGGATATGTGTTAGCTGTCACACATTTGCAGAATGCAGAGGTGCTTTTTTGTACACAAAAGGGGACTGCTGTTGTTGCCGACCAACTCCGACAGCTTATGAATCATGTTTTGATCCTATCAAAGACAACCGGAAGGATACCAATCGTTCTTGGCGACTTCAATATTGAACCTTCTCGTTTAGTTGATATATTGCCACCGTTTCACAACGACTTTAAAATCGTTGCGCCTTTTTTCGGCACGACCAAGGACA
>NYTD01000079.1 GCA_002683315.1 Deltaproteobacteria bacterium
CACAACAAAAACCGGTGAAAGCAGCACAAGGGCGGCAAGGGCGACGATGGAATCCATGGCGCGTTTCATTTAATACCCATTCCTTCAAGCATGAGAGCATTAACCTTGTGGACGTCATACTTGGTCTCGGCGATCTGTCTCGACCTCTCACCCATTTTGGACACTAACCCGCGTGAATCGATCATCTTGATCATAGCGTCCGCCAGAGCCTGGACATCCTTAACTGGCACGAGGAACCCGTTATCCCGATCGATAACGGTCTCTCGGCAGCCCGGTGCGTCCGTGGTGATCACCGGCCGGCCCATCGCCATGGCTTCAAGTACCGTGCGGGGCGTCCCCTCACGGTATGAAGGCAGCACATACACGGAACAGCCCGAAATAGCCGGACGCACATCGTCCAACCTGCCCAAGAACTCAAGAAGGCCGGAATCCACCCATTGATCCAATTCCCGCTGGGTTATGGCATCGGGGTTGTCATCGATCCAGCCGACCAGCCGAAAGACGACCTCCGGATACACCGTCTTCACCAGCTGCGCGGCTTGCGCATACTCTCGGACGCCCTTATCACCCAATAGACGGGCAATTAGGAGAAAGCAGGGCTTATCCGGCAACGGAGCGACGGAATACTCAGTCACATCCACACCGGAACCACTCACAACCGAGGAAGGAACGGTCTCAGGCAACAGCTTCAACTCCCTGAAAAGCGCCTCATCATCCGGATTCTGAAAGAACACACGATGCGTACGCTTTAATGCGAACCGGTAGAGTTGCTGAATTAAACGCCGCAGCAAAGCACGTTTTCCAGAAGCGGTACCGGTAAATGCATAGCCGAGACCAGTTACCAAGACAAACCGATGCGTCACGCCGGCAAGCCAAGCCGCTATCGAGCCGTAGACAACCGGCTTAATTGTGTAGCTCAGAACGAACTGAGGGCGAAGCCGCAACATCAAAATCGCCAATGAAAGCAGCAACCTTAGGTCTCTTACCGGATTAAGACCGGTCCGATGGAGGGGAACGTCATGAACTCGTACGCCCTTATTTGCCAAAGCAAGGGCAATTTCCCCTTGTGGCGCCAGATCGGGAACGGCCACATGTACGTCCTTACCCGATTCAAGCAATAAGTCTATGAGAGGACCACGAAATTTGGTTAACGAATCGGGGAAACTAGCAACCAAAAGGAACAAAGGCTTCACGGAATCCGCCTCGCGGCGTCACCAGATTGACATTCATCAATACTATTATTTTTCCCGATAACAGAAATAAAAAGAAATATTAACATTGGCACAAACATCCATTTTTGCCTTAAAGCGATACCGAGGTTCGCGGTAGTCATAGCCAAAATGACCCAAGCGATAAAACTATAAATCCATAAAAACATACGATTATGTTTTGAAAAGTAGACTGGCAACGGCTTTTTTATCAATACCCAGCCGCCAGAAATAAACAAGAAAAGAAGGATGAGATTATCTATAGCAGCAGCCAAGGAAAACGCATCTCTGACCTCAATGAGCGTAGGGCGAAATAAATAAGTAAACATCTGGGCGGGAGGAGACATTCCGGAAATATCAACGGCTCCACCACCCTTAAGATTATGATTCTGGCGTGACTCAATAAATTCGATCACTTCGCTCGCGCCGGCTTGTTGACCAACGCCGGCGTAGTCGAGGCCAAACGGCACCAAAGCAAGTGAGGCCGCGACCGCTGCACCGCCCAGGAGTAGTCGCTGAACGATAGGTATGCCACGCTGCAACAAAAACGACCCAGCTAAGCCCAAACCCATCATGCCTGCCATGTGTGGACGCACAAGCAACATTACAAAAATAGCAAAAACCAATAGCCACCAACGTTGTCTCAAACGAAGCGCCGCCCATAGGGCGAAACCCGCCGCGAAAAACGAGAGCGCATCTTTCCCTAAAGCCGACGACCAAAAACTAAGGGACGGCAGAAACACGATGATGGTGGCGAGTCGCTTAATGTTGCGACTTTTGAATTGCGTCGCCTCACGCAGCGACGCGTCGAAAGCTAACAAACCCATGGCTCCAAATATTTGGAAAACCAAGAAACACCCAAATAAAGATAAACCAAAACCTTGAGTAAAAATCGAAGCAATAAATCTGACAGCATTGGTACCTAAAGAAAACTCAACGTCGGGCGATAGGCTCGACCTAAAGTACTGAATAGCGTCGCCACCAAACTTTATAACGTAAAGATACGAAACCAATGAAAAAAGCGTATGCCAAAAATATATCAGTAGAGCGCGATAAAAACCACATTGGAAAAAGCGCCTCACCCAAGCAAAAAGTATCAGGCCTAACGTGAAAACAAGAAACGCAGAAAAAACCTGGACCAAGGAGGGCGAGAATTCAGTCACAAAATACCTCTATTTATAGATGGCTTTACTATAAAAATGCAAATGCTTATTCAATGAAGTCTCTATCTTGTATCGCTGAAACAATTTAATTGCATTATGCGCATAAATATCTCTTACTTCTTTTGATTGAATCAAAAAAGCAAGAGATTTAGCGTACTCAGAAGGTGTCAACTCATCTACAATTGCACCACTTTGACATGCGTGCACCACCTCTGAGCATCCGCCGACATTAGTCACAATTGAAGGCAGGCCGGCAGCCGTAGCCTCCAAAAGCGATATCGGAAGGCCCTCCCAAAGGGAGGACATAGCAAACAAATCCGATTTAGCTAATAAATCCGGGATATCTGATATATTACCGATGAGAGAAACCCTATCTTGGATACCCAGTCTTGCGATCTCTTTTTGAAGCCTTATTTTATAAGGGCCCTCACCAGCAATGCTAACAGAGAAATCCAAATCACGTAAAAGTGATACTGATTTCAAAAATAATGAATAATTTTTTTGCTCACATAAGGAGCCCACCATCACGATTTTAGTGGCCGAATCTCCATTAGACGACCTCGGCAAAATACGTTTTGTATCGATGCCATTATCGATGCGATGAACTGGTTTTTTCGAGACAGAAGCCAGCTTCCTTGAACAAGCCAAGGATATGCCAACGTAATATCGAACCTTGAAGTCTAAAATTTTGAAGAGAAAACCTGGTATTTTCAGACGAATATTGTGGTGTGTATAAACAACAGGAACACGCGAAGTGAAAAAGGAAAAAAACAACGCATAATAAAGATGGCAATGAATGATGTCTGGCGCATTCTCTTTAACTAATTTCCTAAAGAATAGCGCTGACTTAAAAAAATTTCGCCGTGATTGTTCGGGCATGAAAGACCAAGTAATACCAAAAGAGGAAATCTCAGTCAAAAAGCGATCTTCAAAATCTTCGTCTCTACCTATTTCTTGTGCCCTACTAAGAAAAACTATATGTACTTGATGCCCCGCTCCAACCAAGGCCTTGGACAAATCTTTGACATAAACTTCTGCGCCGCCGGCCGCAGGTGCGGAGATAAAATGCAAAACCTTCATAAACTATAGCCCAACCAAGAAGCCGCCGGATAAAGTAGCAAAGAATTATTGTCTATAAAACACTATTCATCAAAGCTATAACCAAAAATTTCTATATCATTTGCATAGATATCACGAATCACATTAACGCTGTCATTATCCTTATAATGTTTCTGATATTCTACTTTACCGCGAGTGACATTTTCTCTATTTAGCTTTATGGAGCGCCCAGTAAACTCTTTTATTTTACTTGCGGCCTCGACAATATTTTCAACTTTTCCAACGTAATCAACAATGACATCATAGTTCCCATCGCCACATAAAAATGAATACTGTGGGCGAAAAACAAAATCTATTTCTTTTAAATCTTGAAACACCAGCCACTCAAATAGAAAACTTTCGAAAGACCGAAACTCATATCTCTGATAGTAAGAGGGATTGGATATACCCATACTATCTGTCGCCCCCTGTTTCGCAAACCGATATGCAGACAAAACTCGGCTCCACGGATTTCGCACGAGTGAAAACACAAAAGCGTTTTCATAAAGATTCGGAAAAGCCGACTTTATTTGTAATGCAGTATAATGGCCCAAGGTACGGCCGTATAAAGCTTTATTGATACTCGTTCCGGCTGCTTTAGGCACATGCACGAAAACGATTTTTTCCTTGTTCCAATAAAAAAAACGATGATAGAGGTTTATCTTGTACCTAAAATTCATACGATAATGCCTTCGGCTTTCCTTAAAAGCTATTCACATAGTCGGTCGATAAGCGCCAGATACGCAGCAGTGGCGGTAGGGAGGGTGAATTTATTGAGATGTTTCAACAGCTCATCTTTTTTAATCTGAAACTTATCTTCTGACAATTGTTTTATAGCTTGGGACATGTGGCCGGCAGACCGGGTGGGAACTAATACGCCAAACTCGCCATTCATAAGTATTTCTCGAGGACCAGATGGGCAATCTGTAGAAATGATTGGCAAGCCCACAGAAAGCGCTTCAACCAATACATTCGATAAGCCCTCCCATTGCGAAGACAATAAGAAAACGTCATACTCAGGCAGCTTAGAACGCAGATCTTTGACGAAACCCTTGAGTATAACTTTTTCATTTAAATCATTTTTTGAAATCAAAAGCTCTAATTCAGAGCGCAGCGGACCCTCACCATAAACATGCAAATTACACTCGATGCCTTCAACAGAAACAATTCGTTTTACCGCCTCTATCATTGTAGGATAATCTTTAGCCTCAGTCAGGCGTCCTGCGGCAACCAACTTTAGCGGTAGAGAAGGCTTAGGTCTTGACTCAACATTATGAACATCATCCAGTATAGGGTTGTATATTGTTACTGTCTTCGAGGGAACTAGTGATAAATACTCTATAGCTGATTGCCTAGCACCATCTGAAACTGCAACCGTAAAGCCTGATCGACGACAAGCATAGGCGTGTAGAGTTTTCAAAAGCTGAGCTTTAACCCGTCCATGCGGCACATGCGCGTCACGAGCTACTAAGTCAGCATGTATGGTAGATATCCTAACTAGCGAACGAAAAGAAAACAGGCTAGCCAGAAAAAGAATTATATTTGGAATGTCAGTAAAACCAATACCCACGTCAAAACTTTGATTGCGGAGTAATTTAGTAAGCGCTATAACTCTACCCAAGAATGAACGTGAAGGTGACTTAATCAAGCTTACATTGTCGGAGAGCGCATATTCTCTGTCAGATTTATTATCCCAATAGAATATTGTCACCTTATGACCATACTTGTCCACCTCGCACGACATATTAACGGCAACCCTCTCGGCACCACCATCACCCAGAGAGGAACAAACCAGTAGGATTCGTTTAGTATATTTCATAAAATGGCAAACGTTAGATATCTCTCTGGATGGCCGACTACTAAAGAATTCAAATCATTGGAAACTCTATGAGGCGCTACCTTGAATTAAAAAATACGTCTAAAATACTTTTTTATTTTCAACACCTTTATAACAACATTTCGAATAAACATGTCCGGCAACATGCTTAAAAAAAGGAAAGAAACATAAGATAGTGGATTCGCCCAAAAGCTGTAATACTTAAGATCGGATATACGAATCTCTCCCTTTTTAATACGGCAGACTAGCCCGTATCGAAGATGTTTATTCGAAAGCTTAGCAAGAGTAAGCCTATAAAGTGGGTGCATCCGCCTTCTTTTCGATATTTCGACGCACATCTCGTAAACGGCATTATGAGAAATAGAAGGATCAATAGCCTTAGTAACTGTAGAGTTACTTTTATTATAATACGCAGTCTCGCGCGTGGATCTATAAACCTCTCCTGCATAATCTATTATACGCACCCATGTACTGACATCCCCCCCCCTTGCATAACGATTCTCCGGGAACCCGCCAATTGCATCGAATATTGTTTTATGGAAGGTAATAGTATTAGTGCATACTACGCGGCTTTCTTTGCGATATACTTTAAAAAATTTACTTGCAGATAAGGGCTCTTCCAACAGACGCGCCGCCGTCGACTCACTTCCATTCTCGTATACGTCGCGCCAACTTGAGCAAATTACCTTTAGATTCGTGCGATCAATAAGCGATTTGTGGTACGCCAATCTATCCAGAAACCATTCATCATCCGCATCCAGAAATGTGATCCACGACGCAGTCGCATTTCTCATGCCCAAGTTTCGGGCTGCATAACCGCCAGGCCCTGGTTGGTCTCTGTGAAATACCTGAATTCTAGGATCATTAAATTGATAAACTTTATCCTTGCTTTGGTCGTCTGACGGATCACAAACAATTATAAGCTCAAAATTTTTATATGTTTGCCTAAGGACTGAATCGATAGCTTTAGCAACATGCTGCTCTTTATTATAAACCGGGATTATGACTGCAAAAAAAGGTCTGCTTCCGGCGTATAAATTTAATACTCCAACGTTATCTTCTTTAGCTTCATTACCCATATTATTAAGACCTTTATTCAAAGCAGACAAATTTAACGCACCATCGGTCTTATTTAAATTTTTGCATATATAAGCAAAAACCAGGCATTCTATTAGAATGAAGTTTATAAGCGGATTTCAATCTATACCTGATCGCCGTCGTTTATAGTTGAAGGTAATTAGAGGTGCGTCTTATCTTGCCTAACCCAAAAGCGAATTTACCGAAAAGCTCAAATTGAAATGCCTCAAAACTTCTTTCCACATTTTTTGAGATTGCACCTTTAGATCTTTGGAGCGCGCCTTCAACTCAAGAGATAACTGATTGCGTTTTTTGACTACCGCGATATATCTATTTTGCATAGATTTCGGATTTTATTGCTCTCCAGATCAATAACCCGATCTTCAAAATCGTAGTCTTTAAAGAGCATTCTACACTTGTGGCTCCACCCTGTGACCAATGAAGCAACGCCCAGGGACGATGCGCCGCCTAGACCATGAAAGCGGCCATCTATAGTCAATTCGCAAACATCTAATTCTAGATCTCCGCACGTCTCATACACCTTAGAGGAATTTAATCTAAATAATTCTATTGTTCTGGATCATGAAATATTTTTATATTATCATTTAACTGAATATACCAGGGCATAACTATCGCCAATCCGCTTAGAACCGAGTGAGAAACCGAATACCCGAGGTATTCTTTGGCCTTACTAATACTCGCCCGAGAGTGACGTACATCGCCAGGGCGAAAGCCTCGGTACTTCGGTTCTCGTGTGCCAGCTACGTTTATTGCGTCCAACTGCCTTCGGATAGAGAGAAAAAGCTGATTTAGGCTAGTTCGGGCATCACATGCCACATTATAGACCTGATTTTTTGCATTATCTGAATTAATAGTCGCTGCTAGTATGTTAGCTTGCACCGCATTATCGATATAACAAAAATCTCGACTCGTTTGACCATCTCCGTTTATGTAGACCGGCTCGCCCCTAATAATCGAAGCGGTCCACTTCGGAATAACCGCCGCATAGGCGCCATTAGGATCCTGGCGAGCACCGAATACGTTGAAGTAGCGGAGGCCTATGGTCTTAAAGCCGTAAGTTCGGGCGAACACGCTGGCGTAAAGCTCATTCACGTACTTGGTTACCGCATACGGGGAGAGCGGGTTGCCGATTTTATCTTCGACCTTGGGGAGATCCGGGTGGTCGCCGTAGGTGGAGCTGGAGGCCGCGTAAGTGAAGCTGCTTACCTCCTCGTCG
>NYTD01000080.1 GCA_002683315.1 Deltaproteobacteria bacterium
CGAACATTGCCCGCCATTCCACGAACGCCGTATGGGCTTTCATCAGCGGTGAAATCATATATTGATGTTGGAGTCGCTTTTGGATGACTCTGATCCATACAGCTAAAGGATGCATCAAAATGCTCTCCCCATGGAAAGATCCTTCCATCTGTTCCTTTTGCAGCTTTCTCCCATTCATAATCGGTGGGAAGCCTCCAAGAAACACTTGTTTTTTCCGCATACCATTTTGTATAAGCTTGGCAGTCAAACCACGTCAACATACACGCTGGCCAATCCGCCGATAGACCCGTATTGTGTAAGGAAAAACAACCGAGTTCAAATTCGTATCCGCACTTTTCTGCATCTCCAAGCTTTCGAGGAGCATGCGTATGAGCCATTTCCACAAGACCTTTTTTACATAGATCGTTCAAAAACACAAGATACTCACCATGCGTCACCGGAAAACGACGCATCACAAAACCATCAACCCATATTCTTTCTTTTCGAAGAGGATGATACGCTTTGTCATCACCACCACACACAAAATACCCAGCCGGAATATACACATCATCTTCACCCAAAATATCCTCTTTCATCAAAGGGATTTCTCGTGCAAGAGAAGACTGATTTGGAATCCCATCCCAATGCTCCAATCGACGGATCTGAATTGGGTATATCGTATCTTTGTATCCCTCCTTACAAATGGTCAGTACATAAGAGCCCATTTGTAATGAAATCTTATCCAAAGGAGTTGTGCCCAATAGTTTTCGATTTGATTTCATTTTTCTTCTTCGAGAATTTTGATAATGCTCTACAAAAACAAGTGCCCCAGGTGGAGTTGTATGAATGGACACTGCACCAAGGCCATGGATATATTGTTGATATTTCGCTCTGTTTGTACTCTCTTCAGGAAGCGCTTGAATATGATGAATCAATCGCGTTTCATATTGCGCTACCGTGGCAGTATCTCGATGTTCTTCTGCTTTTCTATGTTCAGCAAGATACTCCTCAATAAGAGCCTCATGAGCTTGTGAAAGCTCTGGAAACTGTTCCAATGCTGCGTGAAATAAGGTTTCACTTTCCACGCGTTTCAAAGATGCCTGCCCAAACAGTAGCTCTGCTCTCTCTTCTTCTTCCCAGGCCGCCCATTTTTTCTCTTCCGGCTCCCAAGAAGCTAGGCCCCGTAAAATTTTTTCCGATTTTTCTTTTCGTCGCTTTGCTTCCTTTCGCATCGATTTTTCTTCTTGTTGAGTTCGTCTTCCTTTTTTGAAGATTTGTAATGCTTCTTCCCGTTTCATCACACCATCCAAAAACTCTTGAATTTTCTTGGCAAGATCTGTAGAAGTCTGAAAACGATTATCCGGATTTTTTTGAATGCATCTCAGACAGATTTCACGTAAAGATTTGGGCAACGACTGGGTCGATGTATGAATTTGTAATTGTTCGGTGTTGACTCGTACAATCCCCAGATCATCGGTATAATTTGTGAGATGAAGACGTGTTTGTTCATTGGGAACAACACCCAAAAGTATCTCAAACAGAATCACACCAAGCGTAAAGATATCGCTTCTCTCATCAATATCATCCACACAACCACTCGCTTGCTCTGGAGACATATATGCTGGTGTTCCTGTCACTTGCCCCACTTGTGTCTTGCCTTCTCCATAGGAAAACTCTTCCATTCCTGCGAGAGATATATCCTCTTGATGCATCACCTTTGCAATACCCCAATCAACCACCAAAACCTCTCCGTGTGCGCCAATCATGATATTCTCAGGTTTTAAATCACGATGCACAATCCCTTTGTCATGAGCATAGGACATTGTGGTACATACCTGATGAAAGATATTAAGGAGACGCTGTCGAAGACTTGAAGCAATCGGATCATCTTCTTTTCGAGCATGATGATATTCTTCAATGAGAGAGCTAAGCTCTTGCCCCCTAATTTCACTCATTGTGAAAAACAACCGACCATTGGAAAGGCGACCTTTATCAAACACTGGAACGATGCTTGGGTGCTGCAACTGTCCAACAATGTGTGCTTCTTCCATAAAACGCTTAATACCAGCAGGAAATCGCTGTACCTGAGGATGAATAATCTTCATCGCAAGTTCTCTGTTGAACAATGTATCTCTCACCTTTCGAACTTCACCCATTCCTCCCACACCAAGAAGAGCAAGATCTTCATAGCGTTCAGGTTGATTTTCTTCTTCTGATTCCGAATCTTGAAACATCCAATCATCTTCAAGAGCGGAACCTTCCGTTTTATGCTCTTGAACCAAAATAGTTTTGAGCTCTTCTTCTATTTCTGGATCCAGATTATATTTTTTTAACAACTCGCGAACAGTATCCAAGTTCATATAATCTCCCTACCAAGTGAATACTTGATGACGTGCAGCTGCACCTTGCATCGGATGAATATCGATCCCTTCTGGTACAAGTGTATGATGCATTAGTACCATTTTTTCCAGAACTTCTTTCGGAAGCTGAAGCAACTCTTCATAGTGAGTATGCGCTGTTCCCGAGATCAATGGAGAAAAAGTACACTCATGAAAAATGGTTCGTGTTTTGGGATCCGATGCAGCATCACAGATCCAATCTGGAGAGTAAATTGTATCTCCGCTCCAATAAACCCTTGTTTCTCCTTGTGTGATTCGAACACCATATGCCGGTTTATCAACCTCTCCTTGATGAACATGATGAACAGGGAAAAATTCAAACTCGACATTTCCGAATGTACATGTATTCGTGGGATGACATTCAATAAGAGTGCTCTCTCCATCGGTTCGAATTTTGGATGTTTCATCATTATAAATACCCACGTATGGTGCCATCGCACCAATCAACAATTCCATCACATCAGGAGGAGAATATATTGGGGTGGATAAAAATCCCGGGGGGCCTTTTTTACTTGAATAATATCGCTGCCAGATCAGTGCTTGCGGAGAAGCATGATCACAATGCATGTGCGTAATCAAAATGGCTGCAATTTCGCAAGGATGAATGCCAAGCTCACCCAAAGATTGCGATGCAGTTTGACCACAATCAAGCAAAATCCAACCTTGCTCTGTTTCAATAATCGCATTGTTGTTGTAATTTATTCGATAGTCAGGGAAGGCACCACCACTACCTAAAAATTGTAGTCTCATGATTCACAATAAAAAAAGTTGATATGCAAAGCAATACTAAAACAATAACCAATTGCCCCAAAAACTTTACATGATTTTTCACCCCAAAAAAACATTACCGACCTTTGATAGATTTCGATCACACTTATTGTGGGGAAAAGGATTCAAACCATTCCATCGTCGATTTAGAAAAATAGTCCCATGGTATTTGATGAGCATATTGTTCATCGTATAGACAATATCGAACTTCAGCATCACAATCAGAATACGAAAAACAAAGATCTTCACCAAGATAGAACTCATTTGATTGGGTACTGCAATTTCGTTCATGTACCCAAAAATCACGACACTCTTCGCCAAATTCTCCAGGATAGCTTTGCCCTGTAAAATGGTCATCTGCTTCACCAAACATTGTCCACACTGCCGTATCCCCAGAGCATGATATTGCTCTTCCCTGCTCATCTTCAAACCAATATGGACGATTCGCAGCGACAGGAACGGTAGCGGTAAATCGGTCTCCCAGAAAACAAGAGACAACCTGCGCCATATCTCCACCCCAGCTGTGTCCTGTAGCAAAAACGCTCTGTTCATCGATGCAATATTGCGCTGACAACGTATTGAGCAATTCCTCGACAAAGTCAAGATCTTCATTACCATGAGCTGGATATGCATGCGGCCCTAAAAGCCATCCACCATAGGTTCCCCATCCTTCAAAGGTTCTCCACAATGGATCGGGATACACAAAAATAGTATTTGTTCCATACTCTTCCAGTCCAAGATAATCTTGGATCTGTGAACCAACCCAATCTGTACCTGAAAATCCAAATACAAGACGATGCAGTTGCTCTGGGTCATAAGACATGGGAATGGAGAGATAGAATGAACGTTCTACATCATCAACAAAAATAGTCGACTGTGTACCGCCAATCGCATGAACCGGATCAAGCCCACAACCAGGGCTTTTTGTAGCATCGATTGGTTGTGCGGTATCGTCTTTGATATCTGCATCACTGCACGCAAGAAAAAAAATCAACATCTGATATCCTCGTTCGCATATTCACATCTCATATTAACACTTATGATGTATACGCCTACCGGCAAAATACGAGCCAAAACACGACAGCATGAATAAAAGTCTGCGCTTATCTGTTTCATCATAATCATGAATATGTTATGGTGGGAAAAGAGGTACAAAATGAAATACATTGGAATTATCATCAGCTTGTTTATTTTTGCATCTTCTGCATTTGCGCAAGATGGACCAGTTATCTACAAAGACAAAACAGAAGTAGATTTCGAAGCTGTAGATGTTGAAGGAGAACTTCGAAAACCTCCTGGTCAAGTCATTATGAACCGAAGCAATGCGGTTTTCAATCCTCTTCTTCCACCGAGATTACACTTCAATGAAGAGATGATGCAGTCCATCAATGATGTGAAATAGTCAACCTGTATTCCAAGCCATGATGTCCCACTAGGAAACGACAATCATTTGTCTTTGAGGTATATGGTGTGTATATTCCTTTCAAAAAAAGCACTCATATGGCATATAAACACATCGTACAACAAGATAGCGAACTTCGTCTTGACGCATATTGCCTTGGCTTCATCCCCAATTGCACCAGTCGATCACAAGCCAAAAAATGGATTAAAGCCGGACACGTGCTAATCAATGAACTGCACAAGCCACCATCATATTTTCCCAAAAAGAATGATATTTTGTTCTTTACAATGCCGAAAAGTACAATCCCACCCTATATGATTTCCATCGATATTCATTATGAGGATAATGATTGTGCAGTCGTATATAAACCAGCAGGACTGCATGTAAGCGGAAATCATCCAAAGACACTTCGCAGAGCACTCATACATAATATCACACCATCCACACAAAAAACTCGCCTTCCACAACCTGAACCAACACATAGGCTGGATAGAAGAACAAGTGGACTGGTACTAATCGCCAAAACAAGTATTGCCGCACACCGAATTGGAATGGCTTTTGCTGAGCGAAGGGTACAAAAGACATATCGAGCACTTGTATTGGGAAAGGCAAAAGCAGGAGAATCGAGAGAACCCATTCAAGAAAAAGAAGCCTACACTATGTGGAAGGTTATTGAATACGGAAAGAGTTTGCACACAGAATACAATACCATCCTTGAGATAACGCCTCATACAGGAAGAACACATCAGATCCGAAAACACCTACACGGTGCTGGTCACCCCATTCTCGGCGACGATTTATACCACAACGGATTGATTCGCAAAGACAAGGGGCTCTTCTTATGCTCTACCGGTCTTGTTTTTCATCATCCTATCCATGAAGAACAGATCCAGATATCTATTGTACAACCTCCAAAATTCTCTAAGTTTGTACATAAAGAAAATCATCGCTACCTACGATTTCATGGTGAATTATGATCCCCGCTCACATTCAACTTATCCGGCTCAAAACCCCCAACCATATCTCATTAAGAATCACACCAAGCGATCATAATTATTCATGGGAAGCTGGACAGTGGATTGATTTCGCAGTACCCGGAAAACTACGTATGGCTGGATATTCCATCTGTTCTCCACAAGGAAAAGGAACGTTTGAATTATTGGTTCGACGCTCCACGCACTCTGTTACCGCATGGTTGTTCTCTTCCGCTCGTGTTGGAAATACAGTTTTGATCAGTAACGCCTCTGGTTCTTGTATATATAATCCAGAGAAACATCACGATATCGTGTGCTTCGCGGGAGGAGTTGGAATCACGCCGATGATATCTATGATGCGAACAGCACGCCGTTTGGATAAAAATGCGACACTATACTATGCGATAAAAGACCAAGAAAGCAACCCATACCCAGAAGAGATACAAGAAAGCGAGCTCTTTATCGGAGAGAACAAACTTTCATTTTCACAGCTATGCACACAACATAGTTCTGAGACGCATTTCTTCCTATGTGGACCACGTACCTTTATTGATCATGGAGTCCAAACTCTGCAAGAACATGGCCACAGGAATATTCACTTTGAACGCTGGTGGTA
>NYTD01000081.1 GCA_002683315.1 Deltaproteobacteria bacterium
GCATGATCAATTCCGTTTTTTGACTGACGGTGTCAATGGTGGAGCCCTAAGCCACCTCTTTCGAATGTTTTTGCCTGAAGAAGACTCCCGCATGGCCGACCTCCTCCACTCAGATGAGACGCGGGTGTTGTTCGATTCCAGTATCGAAGAATACATCGGGAACCAATGGCTCGTGCCACTCATCGAAGCAAGTGCCGAGAAGACCATCTTGCGAGTGAAGTACAAACCATTCAGTGGCGTGCAATCAGAATTCGACTTTCACCCGTACATCCTGAAACAGTACAACAACCGCTGGTACTGCTATGGCCACGACCCTGAACCCCACCGCGAGCTGGCCTCAGGCAGCAAAATCGCCTTCGATCACAAGCACATTGCATTGGACAGAATTGTGGCGATTCGGCCCTTACGGCCAAAAGAATTGGAGGAGCGCGTCAAATTCCGTCCACGACGAGACAGATTCAAAACTTCTAAAATCGACTGGGAAGGTCGTGAGTTCAGTCAGCGAATCGGGATGAGTACACCATTCCGGCCCGAGGAAAAAAGTCAAATTCACGTCAAATTTTCAGCGGATCAAATCGGCTATGAAAGAACCAAACCACTCCACCACACATTTCGTGAATTCACCCATCACAGAGATGGAAGCGTTACTTGCAAATACGATTTGCAGCCGAATTTCGAGTTTATCCAAAGGATATTGAGCTTTGGCTCAAGGTGCGAGGTGCTGAGCCCTGTTTGGCTGCGTACCTTAGTCAAAGAGCAACTTTCTTTTGCGAGTGAATTATATTCAAAGAAATAAACTACATCATGAGATCTGTGCAGGTCAGTAACTTCAGGCCGATTAAAGATTCTTTGGAGATTGGTATATCTCCAATTACAGTATTAATCGGTGCCAATTCAACTGGAAAATCTTCAATTAGCAAAGCACTGGTACTCGGGAGTTGGATTCACGAAAAGGGTAGAGTAGGTGAGTTAAATGCCGACGACACTGTAGACGAGAAGCTCGATATCTACGGACCAGGGGAAGCGATACACAATTACACCCCAAAAGGAAAACAACTTTCTTCTTACTCGATTGCTTGGAAGGATGAAGACTTCCGAGTGAAAGTGATGATTTCAGATCGTAAGCCCAGTGGTTTTGTCGAGTCCTACGAACTCTCCTGCCATATTTCGAACACAACAGTTTTTGAAATCCGTTATTCTGAGGTCGGAAACGATAAGCCATGGCAATGTCGGCTCGCGGTCGAATACTTTGAATTAGTACGTGCCTTGACGACGACTAAGGATTTCGATAAAATTGATTTTGCATCGCGGTCTTTCCTCAAAAATGACAAAAAAGTCAATAAAAAATCCCTCGAGCCCCTTGCCCGCCATCTTGATGACATTCTGAAAAACAAAGTTGAATACAAGACAAAAAGTATTGAACAGGAGGAAGGACAAGACTGGATGGATTTTGCGCAAATCATATTTCAATTCATGGATGAGATCGTCGGAGAGGAAAGAAAAAACAACCCGGGCAAAATAAACTTCCGCGAATTGTGGACCATTGTTCAATACATCAAAAGACACGGGACCTTCTCCCTGAAGCTCTTTGACGCAGAATCAAGACTTCTCAAAAAACGAAGCTACACGCCATCCGACCGACTGTGGAATGAATTGAAAAAAAGGGTAGGAAAATCATATGGTCAAGCTTGGTCACCTTCCTCTCAAACCCTAATCAATAGAACATTGCAATCGCTTGGTATAGCTAAAGCCAAGCTAAAAGTGGAGATGGCAAAGAACGGCGAGCTCTTAATACTGCTAGGCAAAAATCCAATTTACACTTTAGGACAAGGTCATTTTCAAGCCTTGCAGTTGTTGATCGAAATTTGCTGTGCTCTTGATAGTATTTCAAGCGAGAAAGCAATAGAAAAAACCGAACCACGCCACATTTTTTGCATAGAAGAGCCAGAGAGCAACCTGCATCCAAATGCTCAAAGTCAAATGGGTATTTTCATCGCTCATTTACTTAATGACCTTCCACCAGATTTTGCCATTATTCTGGAGACCCACAGTGAGTATATAGTGCGCCAACTCCAACTATTAGTCAAGACAAGTAAATTATCTGAAGAATCCGTCGGAATTCAGTACTTATGGAAGGCGAATGAAGAAGTAAACGTTCGCGAAATCAAAATCAATAAATCAGGTCAACTTTCCGATGAATTTGGACCAGGCTTCTTTGACGAGGCCCATCGATTGATAGCCTCCACTCATCTCAATTGAGGATGGATAACAAGGTGCTTTTGAAGACCCCCAACACCAGAGAATGGTTGACTGGCATACCCCTCAAATTGGGCGAGGAGAATACAAGCAAATTGCGCACTTTCTGTGAAGGAAAGTTGTTCATTGGTCACCTATCAGAGATCGAAAATCAAATTATTCTGTCCAGCGGACTTTGGACTGGAATTATCGAAGATGTGTCCTCATTTGTAACTCTCGAAATAATAGAAGATGGTAAAGAAATTGACATCAATGAAGAGGAACACGCATTAATAATTAGGATTCCATTAGACAGAGTAACTGATTTTACTTCTTTAATGGTTGACGAATGGGGGAAGTCTATTGGTAAGATTTTAACCAATGACATTTCTAAGTTCATCGGAGTGGCCAACTTGTGCGATCCTCGCATTGTAATACGCGGCCAATTTACTTTCGCCAGACTTCTACAAAAGATTGATGAAGAAATCAATTGGACCGATAAGAATTTAGAATTAAGTGATTGGATAAAGGATTATGATGAGCGTAGTATGAATGCCCAACAGAGGCGGGCTTACAACATCGTGATGAAAGAAGCACACGCTCTTGCAAAAGACTTTTATCGTGTCGTCAACCCGCTAAAATTAAAGGGCACCCCAACTCTGATTTTCCACTGCGCTTTCGACAAAAATGACAATGGAAATAGGACACATTTAAGATATCTGAAACCAAATGAAATTGACATTCTTAGTTGCTCACTTCAGTGTGCCTTTGAAGAAATCTACGGCATAGAAGGACAAGTGCAAATAATCCAACACGATAAAAAGCTACCAGAGTCGAAAGAACGAGTGTTGAGAGTAGGTTGTCATATCTTGTCTACTGACGCTGGGTGGCGAGAACGATTACCCTCAGAAAGTACTATCTGGATAACAAGTTGTGTAGACAATGCATGGCTTCACTTGATTAAATCTGAAATGAAACTTGATGCTGCGTCAAATTTCAGAAAGCCTTCACTCTGCTAAAGCATCAAATCCACGATCGAGCAAATCCATGTCCGAACCACCTATGGTCTGGATGCTCGAATTGACATCGAGCAAGCTCTCATACGCTTGGATGAGAAGCTTTTCCCGCTTGCTCCATGATTTTTGGAGGCTGCGGCGTTCCTTCTCCAACTGATCACGCAACTGACTGAACCTGTCCAAAACCCGAACGATGCTGTTCGCAAATTGCTCGCTGGTTAGATAATTATACAGAAGTTCCATCTTGGTGCCTTTCGACTCTTGGGCAACCAAAGCTGCAGAATACTTCAGCACGTGCTTGCGAAGCAGTTGACTAAGCAAAGGCAGGTCCTGCAGTTGGCAGACCCAGACGCCCTCAAACAACCCTGGTTTGGTCATGCCTTTGGGCATCACGGCCGTCACCAACACCCCAGCATCTGCACCCAAAAGGTGAATGTCCTCTTTGAACTTGGCAATCCATGAAGGACTGAATGCCTTGGTACGCTTGCTCTCGTAGTAGATCTTGACCGTTGCCTGAACCATTCCATCGTGGACATGTTGGATGCAGTCGGCACCATTTGCCCCCTTCTTGACCTCCTCAATCACATCTGAAGGAAAGAGGTCACGTAGTTTTTGCTCGATGAGCACCTCTTGGGCCTCGCCCTGGGCCTGCATCGACCCTTGCTCCTTTTTGCGCTTGAGCTCATCGATGGCCGCGTTCTGATTTTCAAGACGCTGTTTCAAATCCATGACTTCAAGTTCATGCTCAGACTTCAAGGCCTCTCGTGCCTGTTGTACCGAGACATCCAATTCCAGCCGTGCTGATTTTTTCGCGTTGAGTTCAGCAAGGTGGAGCGCGTCCTTGTGCTCACGCTTCAATCGCTCCGCTTCATCCTCAAGCTCACGCATGCGCCGCAACTCAATAGATTTTTGCTTCAATTCCTCACGGTTCGTTTCAATGACATTTTGAAACTCCTTCCCGACCGCTTCACGCATCTTTTTCTTCTCCTGATCTAAACGCTGATTGACAAGCTTGGACAGGTTGGCCTGAAGGTCGCGCTCTTGCGCCGCGAGTGATTTCATTTGCTCTTTGACCAGCTGTTTCTCCGCCCGCAATGTGGATTGCACATGCTCGTCCAACTGCTTTTGAATGCCGTGCTTGATCAATTCCTCGCTCGAAATTTCATCCCCACAGTGAGGACAGGTCAACGTTGGAATTGCGGACAGATTGGGTGTGTTTGTCATTGCCATGGTGCAAATCTCCGATGGCTATTTCTCTTTAATCTACATTCTTTGTGTAAGTAATATGCGTGGAGGAATAATACGCTCCCCAATCCGAACTCGTACCAGGTCCAAAATCGCCGGCAACGCCCCTGCTCCTCCTTCGTCAGGACAAATCGATATGGATGGTCACATCCAACTTTCAAATTGTCTTCTCGAGAGACCTGCGCTACCTGGTTGAAATCTTCTTGCCTCGACCATCGCCTTCCGGATTTGCTCTTTGTTCTTGTCATCCCACTCCGCAAACACAGAATACACATCATCTGCAACCGCACATGAGCGCAACATGGCGTCCCGATACTTCACATCGCATTCGTCGGTATCCTTTTCATTCACATACTCCCATACATACCACTCAGCCAGTCCCTCAAGGATTTCAGATCGTTCAAAATCATCCTTCCAATAATCTACTCCTGAATACTGAGAATCCGCGTCCCAGTGTCGCCATGGACGTCCATCTGCATCCAGCCCGAAGCAATGGACGGCATGGGCCAGTTCATGAACCATCACGATTTCAAAAAGAATCTCAGGATTTACTTGAAGTTTCATCGCTGCACGCCAAATGTGCCAAAGTGACAAATGGACCTCTCCATCACTACAGAAGAAGCCAAGTGGAGCAAAATCAATCTGTCGTCCTTTCAAATTCGCTAACACATCTCTCGCATGAATCTCCATCCTGCGGCCTGTAGAATCGTAGAATTCACATTCACTGTAGTGGTGTATCCAATTATCGCTGTTCAACAATTCCAGTCCTTCCATCGGCTGCTCTTTCATGCAGTCCTTGACTTTTGACAGGATATCCCTAACATCAATAGTGAACGCACTTCGCTCTCTAATCTGCCCCAATGAATTCCTCAAGCTATCGGTGATGATTCCCAAGCAATCTTGATGATTCTGAGGACCTGTTTGGCCCTCGTGATCGTGGCTTCGGTGGATACCATTCCCCCAATCTTCATTCTCACCACGACTCTTCCTCAATTGCTTCAACCAATCTCCAATTGGCAAATCACCTCCTTTGTCACACGACTTCAAAATGTCTTGAAATATCTGGTCAAGTCTGTCCAACAAAACGTCGCATTCGGTTTGTCTACTTCTCGAACTGTCATAGTGAGCAAGCACGACACGGAACTTCCTCGTCCTGCCATCATATTTGAAAGCTGTTTGAGCTAAGAGCCATTTCAAGATGGCCTTTTCCTTTCTCTCGGCAATTGCGAAGCAATGGTTGGTAAAGTTGTGGTATTTCATAATTGCTTAATTAAGAAGAAAAGATCGCAAATTTGTCGTTTTTGAGAAACCCCAACCTACCTAAAGCCAAAGTCTTTGGCGGCATTACAGCATGTGTTTTCGAAGTTCATTTTCCGCCCCCAACTGATCCAAAATCGATTCGATTTTTTCATAATTGTCGATTTGACCCGTTTCGATTTCGAAGTTCGTCAAACGGGTGATTGAGTCAATTGGCGAAAGTCCCGTCGTGGTAAATGCGAGCCAGGTCACAACCAATTCGTCGAGCACACGGTGCAACAAGTAGGTATACTGAATGGGAGCAAGTCCATGTTCCGAGCCACTTCTAGCATTCTCAATGAATTGGTGAAAATCTGAGAAGCGTTGTGCTCCAACACGAATGTCTTGAGAAATCCAATCTTCCAAATTAGAGTGGACTTCGGCCGCTGCGACTTGCCCATAGAGGTTCATGATTCTCTCGTACCCCTCATCCCACGTAGCACAATGCATATTTAACGCTCGTTCGAACATGCTGTCAATTGTGAACTTCCGATAAAAAATATTCAAAACAATTTTGTGCGGGAGCTCGAAGGAGGAATAACGGCTGTTCCATGTATTGAGCTTAGCTAGGCCGTCTTCATAGGTTGACGTTAAATCGATGTTCATGATTCGTTCTGCTTATTGGATTAGCCTCAATTTACAAAACCTAACTTGTCACAAGTCTCGGCGAGGTGGCGACTCGGGCAGGTTGAACGATCAGCACAACAAGGCCGTTTACACACACAAGTCCCAAATATGGTTAGATGCAGCATCAATTAAACATGTTTGAACCTGAGCGAGATCCTCACGCTTTTGTCAGTATTGCCAATGGTGAGTACATCTACCTACCTAGGTTCTTCAACGCTTCGGAGGCGAACAGCCACTTCACTCAACTTCAGAATGATATTCTTTGGAGGCAGGAAAAGATGAACATGTACGGCAAGCAAGTTGATTTTCCGAGGCTTACTTCTTGGTACGGAGATGATGACAAGCCCTATTCCTTTTCTGGGATTCGACTAACACCGAATCCTTGGACTCCGGAACTGCTAGAAATTAAGCGCCGTACCA